>NZ_CAXRDQ010000054.1:0-110624 GCF_964229365.1 Abyssibacter sp.
AACACCGGCCCGTTCCATACGGATTGCGCCTTAAAACAGGCCATGCAGCGTTGCTCGTCGCTTATTTGGAATGACCAAACTTCACTTCTCGCGCCTTGCCTGGCCTGTTTTCAGGCGGCAACTTGGCGGCGGGAATAGATCAGAGTGTCCCTACTGCACCAACCGCCTGTGCCACAATCCAACGATTCCATCCATTAAGCAGATTCAACACGATGTCTCAGATGAAAGGAGCACTCGGCAATCTCATGCGTCAGGCGCAGGAGATGCAGTCGAAGATGCAGCAAAAGCAGCAGGAGCTGGCTGAGAAGGAAACCGAAGGTCAATCCGGCGCCGGCATGATCAAGGTGGTGATGAATGGCCGCCACGAGGTCAAGCGCGTGACCATCGACCCGTCCGTGCTGGAAGAGGACAAGGAGTTTCTGGAGGACCTGGTCGCCGCTGCGGTCAACGACGCTGTCGCCCGGGTCGAGGAGCAGAACAAGGAGGTCATGTCCGATCTGACCTCCGGCCTGAACCTGCCGCCCGGCATGAATCTGCCGTTCTGATCGCTCCGGCGTAATCCATCGTGATTTATCCCGCGCGCCTGCAGGCGCTGATTGATGCGCTGCGCGCGCTGCCCGGCGTTGGTCCAAAATCGGCGCAACGCATGGCGTTCCACCTGCTGGAGCACGACCGCCCGGCCGCCAAGCGGCTCGCCGAGGCATTGGGCACCGCATTGGAGGGTCTTCGGCGTTGCGTGGATTGCCGTATGTTCAGCGAGGCTGAACGCTGCCCGGTCTGCGTGTCGGCGCGTCGGGACCGGTCCAGCATGTGCATTGTCGAGTCGCCGGCTGATTTGGTCGCGGTGGAGCAGGGCGCAGACTACAGCGGCCTGTACTTCGTGCTGCACGGGCGTCTATCGCCACTGGACGGTGTCGGGCCCGATGAAATCGGGCTGCCTCGATTGGCCGAACGGCTGGCCGAGCCGGAACTCAAGGAAGTGATCATCGCTACCGGGTCAACGGTAGAAGGCGAGGCCACGGCCCACTATGTGGGCGAGCTGGCCCGTGCCGCCGGCGTGTCGGTGAGCCGCATTGCCCAGGGCGTTCCCATGGGTGGTGAGCTGGAGTATGTGGACGCCGGGACGCTATCGCATGCGTTTCGGGGCCGCCACGTCCTCTGACGGCGCGGTCCGGCGAGGACGATCCGTAGCCTAGCCGTCGACCAGTGCGTCGACCTTGGCGGCGCAGATGAAATCGTTTTCTGTCAGGCCATCCGCGGCGTGGGTGGCCCACAGCACGGTCGCCGTGTTGTAGCCGAAGCTGATGTCCGGGTGGTGGTTTTCATTCATCGCGATCCACGCAACGGCGTTGATGAAGCCGGTGGTCTTGGCGTAACCCTTGAACCGGAATTCGGCCCGGATCGCCTGGCCATCTTTGACCACTTCCCAGCGCTCGCTCACCTGTTCCAGGTGCGCCTTGACGGTGTCTGAGTCCATGGCGGGCGTGTCCCCCTCGCAAGGCACGCAACGTTTCTGTGCTAAATCCGATGTCATAGGTGATCTCCACGGAACTTGAAAGGGGAGGCGACCGTACAGAACGTGCCGGTCTCACGTCCAGTGCGGCAAGCCTCGCGAACTCGAAGGTGTTTCCATAGACTCACAGCATGAGCATTCATCCTGACAACCTGATCTGGATCGACCTGGAAATGACCGGGTTGGATCCTGACACCCATGTGATCATCGAGATCGCCACCATCGTCACCGACGCCCAGTTGAACATCCTCGAGGAAGGACCTTCTCTGGCGATTAGCCAGCCCGAGGCCGAACTCGACAAGATGGACGATTGGTGCACGCGGCAGCACAACGCTTCGGGGCTGGTGGATCGGATTCGCAGCGATAGCGTGTCGATCGAGGTGGCCGAGTCCGCGACGCTGGAGTTTCTGGCGCGTTGGGTGCCGTCCGGTGCATCGCCGATGTGTGGCAATAGCATCTGCCAGGATCGCCGTTTTCTGGTTCGAGGCATGCCGGCGCTGGCGGCGTACTTTCACTACCGCAATCTGGATGTCAGCACGCTCAAGGAACTCGCGCGTCGCTGGGCCCCCGATATTGCTGGTGGGTTCACCAAGGAATCGGAGCATCTCGCGTTGGCCGATATCCGCGATTCCATCAACGAGTTGCGTTACTACCGCAGCAGCCTGATTGCCCCGGACTACCGCGAAGCCGGAGTCGCGCCGTGAACTGGACAGCCATCGCCGTCACGGGGTTGATCAGCGCGACCACCACTTTGATCGTGATGTGGCTGGCCTACGAACTGGTTCTCAAGCCGCGCTTGCAACGTCGTGCGGAGGTATTGGCCGACGAGCTGGAGGCGCGGGTGCGCGCCGGCGTACTGTCGGCAGGCGAGGAACTGCTGCCGAAGTTTCGCCAGCAGGTGACCGCCGGATTCAAGGATGCCCTGCTCACCGCTGCCCGCGGCGAACACGTCGAAGAGTCGGTCCGGGCGATGGCGCGCAGCGGAGCGGACCTGCTGGAAGAAGGGCTTGGCGCGTTATTGGGCCGGAAGCGCTAAGGGAAACGCTTAAATCTTCCGGAACAGCTCGACCAGCACGGGCTGCTTGGTATAGGCGCGCATCATCGTTCGCGCCAGCACGCCGAGCGTTTGGTAAACCTCGCTCGTGGTGTGGGCGCGCATGGGCAGCACAATGGCTTCCATGACCGAAATCATCGCACGGGCCATATCCACCAGGTCGTCGGCCAGATCCAGCACCTGCTGCTCCACCGCCCTGCGCAGCATCTCTTCGAGAATGCCCGCGGTCCGTTCCTCGAATCCGCGATGCACGGTGTCGATCTCGCCAAGGTCCGAGCGGCTGCTGCGTAGCCAGTAGCCGGCGACCCCGTGTTTCAGGGCCTCGTCCTGCACCAGATTCGCGATGCCATGAAAGAACAGCATCATCTGTTGGATCGGGTCCGGTTCGGCCTTTACGGGATCGAAAACATGCTGATCGAAGTAGCCATGCAGGCGTTGCAGGCAATCGATGTAGAGCGCGTCCTTGCCCTGGAAATGCCAGTACATCGCGCCCTTGGACAAGCCCGCTGCCTTGGCGATGTCGCCAATGGACACACCGTCGTATCCATAGACACCGAATAGCTGAAAGGCCTCGGTGCGGATCGTGTCCAGCGTGGCGGCCTGATCAGCAGCCGATTTGCGTGGCATGTCGAAAGTCGTTTCCGTCGAAGTAGGGCATGGGGGCGGGCAGCGAGCGCCCGACCCAGGGCGGCAGGAAATGTAACATGAGCGCCATGAAATCCCTGCCGGACGACATCCAGGCATCCGTGGATGCAGCCGCCACAGCGCTGCGGCAAGCGAGGCGTGTGCTGGCGATTACCGGGGCGGGGCTGTCAGCCGATTCCGGCCTGCCCACGTACCGCGGTGTCGGCGGGCTGTACGAGGACAGCGAGGCTGAAGATGGCGTGTCGATCGAAGTGGCCCTGTCAGGTGATCGGTTTCGCACCGATCCGGCCGTGACCTGGAAACATTTGCGACAGATCGAATCGGCCTGCCGCGGGGCAGCGCCCAACGCCGGTCATCGGGTGCTGGCGGGTTGGTGCGAGCGGTTCGACATCACCGTGCTGACGCAGAATATCGACGGCTTTCATGGTTCGGCTGGCTCGAACACCGTGATCGAAATGCACGGCAACTATCGCCGGTTGCTCTGCACCACCTGCGAGTGGCGCAGCTCCGTGGCCGATTATGCGGCGTTGGATCATGGCGTGCCACGGTGTCCTGCTTGCGAAGCCGTGGTCCGGCCCGATGTGGTGCTGTTTGGCGAGATGCTGCCGGACGCGGCCCTGGATCAGTACGATCGCGTGATGGCCTCGACACCGGATGTGGTGTTGTCGGTCGGCACGACCAGCGTCTTTCCGTACATCGCCGCGCCCGTGCAGTGGTGTCGCCAATGGGGCGGGCGGAGCGTGGAAATCAATCCGGGGCGCACAGAGGTATCCCGCTGGGTAGATATCAGGATCGCCGCCCCGGCGGCGGTGGCGCTGTCGGCGATTGATCAGCGCCTGGGTTAGGCGGTCGGGCTGACGGGCTCGCTCACGGTGTCGTCGGCGTTCACGCCCTTGCCGTCGTTCGGTAACACCACCGTGGGGCCAATGTTGCGTTTGATCTCATTGGCATCGAACACATAGGCGTCGTCTTTCTCCGGCCGAGACTTCAGCATCTTGAACTGAGCGCCGGCCTCGAAGCGGCTGCTGCCCTTGATCGTGCTGATACGGGTGCCGAAAATCAGCGGGTAGCTGTAAATGCCGTGCCCGCCGGAGACCACGACGGATTTGTCGTCCTCGATCTCGTCCACCTGTTCGTCGAGCATGCGGAAATGAGTGAAGCCGTTCTCCAGGGTGAGTTCGGCGGCGCGGAACAGCAGGTAGTTCTGTACCGTGTCGCGCTCGGTCACGTCGTTGCCGGCAAATCGAACACGGTAGCGATCGGCCTCAAGACGTTGCTCTGAATAGCCGTAGCGGCTGTCGTCCTTGGGCTTGTACGGCGTGGGCTGCAGCGCGCAAGCGCCCAGCGCAAGCGTTACGATAATGAGGCCAGCGGTTTGTTTGATCATATTCGACATCGTTGCGTCGGTTCTTGGCATTGGACCGAATAGATGAATTCTAGTTCGACCAGCAAATTGGGGATGTAAATGACTCTTCGACCAGTACGCCGGGTGCAGATGCACTCGATCTGCCGCGCGGCTCTCATCGGCCTGCTCGGTTGTTTCGCCAATATGGCACACGCGCAAGACGCTGACGACCGTATCGGGCGCGATGATCGTCCGTTCTACAGCGGCACCTCCTTCATGTCCGTTGATCCGGGCCTGGATAATCTCGACGCGGCATTCGGGTTGGCGCAATCGATTGGCATCCGGATTCCAGGGGTATCCTGGGTAGGCTTTGAGCTCGACCTTGGATTCACGCTGTTTGGTGGTGAAAACGACGGTGGGCAGAGCATTCCCGCCGGCGGAAACGACTGTCCTGCGTTGCAGAACCCGTTCGGTTGTGAGCAGCCCGGCGCCACAGCCTCCAATGACAACTTCCAGGCCATCACCTACGGCCTCTACACGGCATTCCGCACGCCCGGCAGCTTCTATGTCGGCACCCGCCTCGGGTTCGGCGGCATGACGACCAACATCGACGAACTGGACGAGGACAGCGACGGTTTCGTCTATTCGCTACAGGGTGGCTACCGCTGGAGCAAGGCCACGCACAACATGGTGCAGCTGGAATATCTCGAATTTCAGAACGATGTGAAGTATTTTTCGATCTCGGCCTTCTACGCGTTCGATCTCTGATTCATGGCGTCATTCGAGTTCCCGACTGCTGGTCACGAGCTTCCCGCCTTTGGCGGCGAGCAGCGGGAACCCGTTCGCATCAGCCTGACGCCCTTGATCGACGTGGTGTTCATTCTGCTGGTGTTCTTCATGCTGGCGTCCAGTTACGTCGAATGGGGCGCGATCAATCTGATGTCGGGCAGCGATCTCGCATCGGATACCGGCAACCGACCAACGTTGACGCTGTCGCTGGGATCGGACGGCGTGCTGCGTGATTCGGCAGGCGTGCCGCTCTACGAGGGCGAGCGTCTGCTTGATGCCGTGATGGCGCGGCTAGACGGCCAGCGTGGTCCGGTGGTGGTGGCGCCATCGCAGTCGGTTTCTCTACAGACCGTCGTCTCGGCGCTGGACACCCTGACACTGGCTGGGGTCACACCGTTGTCGATGGCGCGCGAAGAGGCGCTTGGCGACGGTGGAGACGGCACATGACGGCCCATCCTGGTCAACCGCTCGGCAAGTCGGCCGTTGGCGTGGGCATCGCGACCATGCTGATTCTGAGCGTGCCGGCCATCGCCATGCAGTTCACCGATGAGGTGGTCTGGAATATCGGAGATTTTGCCGCTGCCGCCGGCCTGCTCGTGGGGGCGGGTCTGAGCTTTTTGCTGCTTGCGCGTAGAGTCGGCACCGCGGCAGGTCGCGCCGCCGTCGCCGTGTCGGTGCTGACGGCGCTCGCCGCTGTCTGGGCCGGTCTTGCAACTGGCTAGCGTGGCGTTTCGGCTCAGGCCGCTTGGCATAAAAAGACCGCCGGCGTAGCGGCGGTCAAAGTCCCTTGGGGGGCTCGGGGAGGGATCCGATCTCTACTCGGCGTAAACGTCTTCCAGCATGCCGGGTAGTCGGTGGAACTCAACGATACTGACGCGGCGATCGCGGTCGGTATCGAGCACACCGAAATGCAGATGAACGGTTCGGCTGGCGGCGGTTTCATCGCCAGTCAGGTAGCCGTCTCGATTCGCGTCCAGCGTCTCAAAGGCGCGGCGCGGGTTCTCCTGAAGGTTTGCCACGTGCAGTGGTGACTGCATGGTATCGCCGGAGCCGCTGGCGCCCATCAGGCTCGCCGACAGCGCGCCGGCAAATGCCAGCATCGGCAACATCAAGGCGGTGCCCAGAAACAGCCGGGGCAGGTACCGATGAAGCGCAGCTTGTTCTTCCATGGCGATCTACCTGTTGGAGTCGACCGTTTGGTCGGCTCGTTGGAATAAAAAGGCCATCCATGGCCTCGGGTTGTTTCGGGAACTCACCCTGCCGGAGCGGGGTCAGTTTCCGAGTGGCGACGCGACCGAAGTCGCTGCACCGGACCGGGCATCCTTGCCCGGCGGCTCGCGTTCCAGCTCCATGTCCAGAACGCGGCCTGAAACTGTGTTTGCCCTGTCTATTGAGCAAGCGCTGTGCCAGAAAAATACAGCGAAAATTCAGAAACTTACGACTCATCCCTGTCGCTGATTGCAGACAGGCGTTTGGGCCTGGGTTCGGGCACTGGCGGTAAAACCGCCATTACGACCCGATAAACGCTGTCGCCGGATAGCAACAGGGCAGGGCTGTTGTCGGCCAGTGTCAATGTGGATGCTGTTGGCGTTGCCAGGGGATCAACCCGCCGGTGATCAGCACGTCGATTTGCCGGTGTGACAGCTGGTGCCGCAGACCCAGCCGGTGGTCGTCGCCGACCAGCGTGGCGCTCACAGGACCACCTTCACGTAGCTGTGCGTGCAGAGCCGTCAAGACGACGATGTCGCCGGCCTTGAGCTTGTCAGCATCGCCAGGGTCTTCAAACGTGAGCGGGAGCACGCCGAAGTTCACCAGGTTTTGCCAGTGAATGCGGGCGAAGCTCCTGGCGATGACCAGTCGCAGCCCCAGGTGACGCGGTGCTAGCGCGGCATGCTCCCGGCTGGAGCCCTGACCGTAGTTGCGGCCACCCACGATGATGTGGTCCCCCAGTTTCTTGGCGCGGGAGACGTAATCCGGGTCCACGGCTTCGTAGACGAACTCGGCGATACGGGGGATGTTGCTCCGGTACGGGAGTACGCGAGCGCCCGCCGGCATGATCTCGTCCGTGGAGACGTCGTCGCCGACGCATAGGCCGACCGGAAGGCGAAGCTCATCGTCGAGTGGCGCGAGGTCAGGAAGCGACTGGATATTCGGCCCCTTGTCCAGATCGGTCGATCGGGCGATCGATTCCGGCAACGGCGCGATGAGGTTGTGGGCATTGATGATGGGATCGTCCGGTTCAGGGATGCGAGGCGCCTGGCGATCCAGCGAGCGGGGGTCGGTGATGGTCCCCGCCAAAGCGCTGGCTGCGGCGGTTTCCGGGCTGCAAAGCCATACCCGATCGTCCTGGGTGCCGGAGCGGCCAGGGAAATTGCGCGGGGTGGTGCGCAGGCTGTTGGATTCGGACGCAGGGGCCTGACCCATGCCGATACACCCGTTGCAGCCTGCCTGATGCAGGCGACCCCCGGCATGAATGAGCGGGGCGATGTAACCATCGCGCATCAGGGTTTCCAGCAGGCTGCGTGAGGTGGGATTGATGTCGAAGGAGACATCATCGTGGACTCGGCCATCGCGCACGATCTCCGCTGCAATCGCAAAATCGCGATACCCCGGATTGGCCGATGAGCCGATGTACGCCTGCTGAATTGGCTCGCCGGCCACCTCTGACACCGGGACGACATCGCCAGGACTGGACGGGCGGGCGATGAGCGGCACCAGCGTGGCGAGATCAATGCAATCAGTCCGGTCGTAGTTGGCGTCCGGCTTGGCGACGAGCGGGGTGAAGTCGTCGCCGCGCTGCTCGCTGCGGAGAAAGCGTTCGACCTGCTCATCGGCCGGAAATACGCTGGTCGTCGCACCGAGTTCCGCGCCCATGTTGGCGATGACATGCCGGTCCATCGCCGACAACTGGTTGAGACCAGGCCCGTGGTATTCAAGAATCCGGCCGATACCCCCGTCCACGCCATGGCGCCGCAGCAACTCCAGGATGATGTCCTTTGCGCTCACCCAGTCGGGCAGTTCGCCAGTGAGTTCGATGCCCCAGATCTCGGGCATGGTCAGATAAAAGGGCTCGCCCGCCATGGCCATGGCCACTTCCAGCCCGCCGGCCCCGATCGCCAGCATGCCCAGCGAGCCGGCAGCGCAGCTATGGCTGTCCGAGCCCAGCAGGGTCTTGCCGGGTTTGCCGAAACGCTGCATGTGAGTGGGGTGGCTGACCCCGTTCCCGGCGCGGCTATACCAGACTCCGAAGCGGTTGCAGGCGCTCTTGAGAAAGCGGTGGTCGTCAGGGTTTCGGAAGTCTTCCTGCAGCAGGTTGTGATCGACGTACTGTGCCGACAGCTCGGTTTGCACGCGGTCGAGCTGCATGGCCTCGAGCTCCAACATCACCAGCGTTCCGGTCGCGTCCTGCGTCAGGGTCTGATCGATTCGAAGCGCGATCTCCTCGCCCGCGACCATGTCGCCGTCGATCAGATGGGCGGCGATCAGTTGGTGGGCGACAGTGCCTGCGTGGTCATTCATGCGTATCCGCGCGAATGCCTGACCAGCGATGTCCCGCTATTCCCCCCTAGTCGAAGCCGCGATGGACTTGACCCCCAGCCGGCCGTGCAACCGCTTTGGGTTTGGGTGTGGGATCAGGTTAGGCGCTCGCGCCGCGGAATGCGAGGTGGGTGGTCAGAGAAGTGCGTCACTGGTGCTGAGTTGCACGCCCGCTGATTGCAGCGTGGTCAATGCACGGTCGATGTCGCCGGGCTGGGCATCGACGCCCCGGCAGGCGTCGGTCAGCACCACGGTGGCGAAGCCTGCTTGTGCGGCATCCAACGCGGTGAATTGCACGCAGACATCCAAGGCCAGCCCGCAAATCACCACGCTGTCGATGTCCAATGCGCGGAGCAAACCGTCCAGCCCGGTGCTACGCCGATGGCCGTTGTCAAAGAATGCGCTGTAGCTGTCGATACGCGCATCCATGCCCTTGCGGATCACATGCGTGACCGGCTGCAGGTCCAGCGCCGCATGAAACGCAGCGCCAAGGCTGCCCTGCACACAGTGATCCGGCCACAGCCGCTGTTCCAGGCCATCGACCGTCGTCACATCGAAGGCTTGGCGGTCAGGGTGACTGCTCGCGAAGCTGCTGTGGCCTGCGGGGTGCCAGTCCTGGCTTGCGACCACAACGTCAAAGCGCTGCGCCAGTCGATTGGCGACGGGCACGATCTGATCGCCGCCGGCCACCGGCAAGGAGCCAGTGGGCATGAAGTCGTTCTGGATATCGATGAGCAGCAATGCGGTATGCATCAGGGAATCCTCGAATAGCGGGACCAGACCATCCTCACATGCGTGTCAATCGTGCTTCAGGGTTCGGCCGCCGCGCAGAGACGACTGATCGTCTCGCGCAATGCCGGGTCATGCGACACGGGATACTCGGCTGTCTGCAGCAACGGAGCCTGCCGGGCGGCGTGCTGCCGGATCTGTTCGGTGCCAGGCGCGGTCGCCACCCGCCGGCCGCCACGCATCTGCGGCACAAGCAAGGGCTCGGCCTCATGGTCGCGAGGTGCCTCGGGCGTCGGGTCGTCGATGGAATAAACCACATCACCCACCGCGGCCCCATCGCGTGTGGTGCGCAGGATCTGCGGCAGGCCGGGCAGGGATCGCTTGCGGGGAGAAGCAGAGCGCTTCATTCGCGGGGACCATGGATCACGGGCGCTACGGCGGATCGCGCCGAGCTTGTAGGTGGTGTCGAGCGCCGCGGTTTCGCCGCCGGTGACCAGCCAGGTGCCGACACCCCAGATGTCGATGGGTGCGCCGTCCCGCTTGAGGGATCGGACTTCACGGGCGTTGATGCCGCCGCTGGCGACTATGCGGGTGGCGGCGAAACCGGCGGCGTCGAGTTTTTGCCGCGCCACGCGCGCCCAATGGCCAAGATCGCCGGAGTCCAGACGTACGCCTGAGAACTCACCACCCCGAGCCGTCAGCTGCTGACCGGCCGCGATGGCGCGATCCAGCCCGGTCGCCACGTCGTAGGTATCGACCAGCAGAATACTGTTGTTTGGCGCGCTGGCCAGATAAGCCGCGAAGGCGTCCTGTTCGTCGTCAAAGCTCATCACCCAGGAATGCGCATGGGTGCCGCGCACAGGAATATTCCAGCGCTGCGCGGCCACAAGATTCGATGTGGCCGTGCAACCGCCCAGGTAAGCGGCCCGTGATGCGGTGTGGCCGCCGTCCGGCCCTTGCGCGCGGCGCAGGCCGAATTCCAGCACCGGATCGCCTTGCGCTGCAGCGCAGACCTGCGCGGCCTGGGTCATGACGAGTGAGGCGTAGCCAAGCAGGTTCAGCGCCGCTGTTTCGATCATCTGCGCCTGCATCAAGGGGCCTTGCACACGCAGCAGCGGCCCGCCCGGAAACACGGCTGTGCCTTCCGGGACCGCATCGACATCCGCGGTGAATTGCAGGGATGCCAGGGCATCGAGGAAGCCGGCTTGGAACAGTTGGGTGCCATCGGGTGCGGTCAGCGACGCGAGGTACGACAGGTCGTCCGCCGTGGGGGCGAAGTCTTCCAACCAACGGAGCAGGGGCTCCAATCCGCAGGCGAGGACGCAAGCGGCCTCTGGCGGCGCATCCCGGTAGGCGAGGTGAAAAACTGCCTCTTCCTCGGCGCGCCCATGCACCCAGTAGCCCTGGGCCATCGTCAGTTCGTACAGGTCGGTGAACAGCAAGCTCATCTGGCGCGGGCTCCGGAAAACCGACGGCCGACGCTACAGCAGCGGCACCCCGGTCGGTAAGAGGCGAGCTTATAGGTGCTGGCTGGCGTCACCGAGATGACGCACGAGCGTGTCCGCGATCCGTGGCACCAGCGCATTGGGAAAATCGTGGCCCCAGCCGTCGATGACATCCAGGCGTGCATGCGGAATCTTGGCCTTGAGGTCGTGAGCGGCTTCGACCGGAACCAGAGGGTCGGCCTTGCCGTGCAGGACCAGGCAGGGTTGTTTGATCTGACGCACGAGCTGCGCCCGGTGCGGTGAGCCGATAATGGCCGAGAGCTGACGGAGCGTGCCGCCGGGGCAGACGTTGCGGTTGATCTGGCGCTCGACTTTGGCACGGATTTCCGCGTCGGTTTGTTCGAAGCCGGTGCTGCCGATCAGGCGATAGGTGGCGACGCTTTGGGTGATTGCTTCGTCCAGCGCGCGCGGCCGTTTGCGGACCAGGCGCCGCTGCAAGCTAAAGCTGGGCTGCTTGACCCGTGGATGCCCGGTGGTGGTCATGATCAGCGCGGCGCTCAGCACCCGCCGTGGCTGCATCGCGGCCATGACCTGCGTGATCATGCCGCCCATGGAGGCGCCGATCACATGTGCCTGATCGATCTGCAGGGCGTCCATCAGCGCGACGGCATCTTCGGCCATCGTGCTGATCCGGTAAGGCACGGTAGTCGGTAGCCCCAGGCGCTGCTTGACCACCAGCGCAGGGATGTTTGGCGCCATGACGCCGTCCAGCTTGGTCGACAGCCCGACATCGCGGTTGTCGAAGCGAATCACCTGATAGCCGGCATCGACCAATGCCTGGCACAGCGCATCGGGCCACAACACGAGCTGGGAGCCCAGGCCCATGACCAGCAGCACCGCCGGGTCCTCGCGGTCGCCAATTCGCTCATAGGCGAGATGCACCTCACCGCATGACGCCAGGCCGCGCTCGCCATCGGTTGCGGTGGGTGTGGGATCGACGTGGACGGCAGTGGACGAACTATCAGGCATGGGCGTTTGATGTCGTGAACAACAACAGTTTCAGGTTTGGCGCCGCGGCAGGCTCCGCGGCGCCAGCTAGAGCTAGCTAAGCTAGCTAACTTAGTCTGCGACCTTCAACACGAGTTTGCCGAAGTTCTCGCCACTGAACAGCTTGAGCAGGGCGTCGGGGAAGGTTTCCAAGCCTTCAACAACGTGCTCCTGGCTGGCCAGCTTGCCTTCGGCCATCCAGGTTGCAAGGTCCTGGGCGGCGTCGCCGTAACGTTTCACGTAGTCGAACACCACCATGCCGGTCATTGAGGCACGATGGACAAGCAGGGACATGTAGTTCTTCGGTCCCTGGACTTCCGTGCTGTTGTACTGCGAGATGGCCCCGCAGATGACGATACGTGCGCGCATCGCCAGCCGCGTGAGTACGGCGTCGAGGATCTCGCCGCCGACGTTGTCGAAGTAGATATCGACACCTTTGGGGCAATGCGCTGCCAGCGCCTTTTTCACGTCTTCATTCTTGTAGTCGATACAGGCGTCATATCCCAGCTTGGAGGTGGCGTGGTCGCATTTCTCCGGGCCGCCGGCAATGCCCACGACACGACAACCCTTGATCTTTGCAACCTGCCCGACGACTTGGCCGACAGCGCCGGTGGCACCGGAGACGACGACGGTCTGACCGGGCTCCGGTTTGCCGATGTCCATCAAGCCGAAATACGCGGTCATGCCAGGCATGCCCAAGGTGCCGAGATAACGCGGTAACGGGGCCAGGTTCGGGTCGATCTTGTGCACGCCCTGACCGTCGCTGACCGCATAGTCCTGCACGCCGAAAATGCCGGACACCACATCGCCTTCGGAAAAACCGGAGTGATTGGACGTGACGACGCGTGCCACGGAGATGGCCCGCATCACCTCGCCGATGCCCACCGGTGGCACATAGGATTTGCCCTCGTTCAGCCAGCCGCGCATGGCCGGGTCCAGCGAGATGTAGAGATTGCGGACAAGCATCTCGCCTTCGCCCGGTTGTGGCAGGGCCGACTCGGCGAATTCGAAGTGTTCCGCCCCCACCATGCCGGTAGGGCGGGATTTGAGAAGATACTGGCGATTGGATTCAGACATATTGATTCCGTTCAGTGGTTTATCGTTGAATATTGACGTGCTTTGCGAGCTCCATCTTGGCGATGGCATTGCGATGCACCTCGTCCGGCCCATCGGCCAGCTTGAGCGTGCGCAGCTGCGCATAAGCGTAGGCAAGTCCGTAGTCGTCGCTGACCCCGCCGGCACCATGGGCCTGAATGGCCCAATCCAGCACCTGGCAGGCCATGGCGGGCGCCGCGACCTTGATCATTGCGATCTCTTTGGCGGCGATCTTGTTCCCCACGGTGTCCATCATGTGGGCGGCATTCAGCGTGAGCAGCCGGGCCTGATCGATCATGATGCGGGCGTCCGCGATCCGCTGGCGGGTGACGCCCTGGGCCGCGATCGGTTTGCCGAAGGCCACGCGCTGGGCCGTGCGCTTGCACATCTTCTCCAGCGCCCGTTCCGCGGCGCCGATGGCGCGCATACAGTGGTGAATCCGCCCCGGTCCGAGGCGGCCCTGGGCAATCTCGAAGCCACGGCCTTCGCCCAGTAGCAGGTTCTCGGCCGGCACCCTCACGTTCTCGAACACGAACTCGGCGTGGCCATGCGGGGCATCGTCATAGCCGAACACGGGCAGCCAGCGCTTCATGGTGATTCCGGGGGTGTCCATGGGGATCACCACCATCGACTGCTGCTTGTGCCGATTGTCGTTGTCGGGATCTGACTTGCCCATGAAAATCATGACCTTGCAGCGCGGATCGGGCGCGCCCGTGGTCCACCATTTGCGGCCGTTGATCACGTACTCGTCGCCGTCCCGAACAATTGACGACTGGATATTCGTGGCATCGGAGGAGGCCACATCCGGTTCGGTCATGGCGAAACAGGAGCGGATTTCGCCATTGAGTAGGGGCTTGAGCCAGCGGTCCTGCAGCGCCGGTGATGCGTAACGGGCGAAGACCTCCATGTTGCCGGTGTCGGGGGCATTGCAGTTGAACACCTCCGGCGCCCACAGCACCTTGCCCATTTCCTCGCAGAGGGGGGCGTATTCCAGGTTGCTAAGCCCGGCGCCGTAATCGGAGTCCGGCAGAAACAGATTCCATAGTCCGGCCGCCTTGGCCTTGGCTTTCATCTCCTCGACGATGGCGGTGGGCTGCCAGCGATCATCACCGGCGGCCACTTCCTCGTGGTAGCGGTGCTCGTTGGGGTAGATGTGCTCGTCCATGAAAGCCTTGAGGCGTGCGAGCAGATCTTTGGTCTTGTCTGAATAGTCGAACATGGTTGGCTCCCTAGGGAAATACTGATCTATTCCCACCGCCAAGTTGCTGCCTGAAAACAGGCCAGGAAAGGCGCGAGAAGTGAAGTGTGGTCATTCCAAATGAGCGACGAGCAACGCCGCATGGCCTGTTTTCAGGCGCAATCCGGATGGAACGGGCCGGTTTTCCCGCAAGCCTGCGTTGCGAAGCGCGTACATGCGCTTCGCCCTTCGGGCCGGCCTCCGGCCGTCCGAATACGTTCCATACGCATTCGTGTCGTTCGCTTATTTGGAATGACCAAATCGCACTCACTCCGTCTTGGCTTGCAGGAAAACCGGCTCCGTCTTGGTGGCGGGAATAGATCAGCATTTCCCTAGCGCGCAAGAATTTTTTCGACCTGCATCCACCCCAGCTCGGCCAGCGGCCGGGCACCGCGGCCCATGGCCTCGGCTTTTTTGCTGGAGGCGGTGCCGGCTTTCACCCGGCCCATGATTCCCTGGAGAATCCCGGCCAGCCGGAACATGTTGTAGGCGATGTAGAAGTCCCAGTGACTGGGGTCAATCGGGTCACGGCCGGTGCGCTGGCAATAGCTGGCAACGTAGGACGCTTCGTCTGGGATGCCCAGATCCGCGAGCTCCACGCCGCCCAGGCCGCGGAAGACGCCATGGGGGATATGCCCGGTCATGCAGTGGTAGGCGAAATCCGCGAGCGGGTGGCCCAGCGTCGACAGTTCCCAGTCCAGCACCGCCAGAATCTTCGGTTGGCCCGGGTGGTACATGATGTTGTCGAGCCGGTAGTCGCCGTGGACGATCGCCACCTCATCGCCGGGCGGGATGTTCTTGGGCAGCCAGTCAATCAGCTTGTCCATGGCCGCGATGGTCTCGGTCTCGGAGGCGCGGTACTGCTTGCTCCAGCGGGCGATCTGGCGCTCGAAGTAGTTGCCGGGCTTGCCGTAATCACTGAGCCCTACGGCGTTCACGTCCACGGTATGCAGCGCGGCGATGGTCGCGTTCATGGCATCGAAGATCGATGCTCGGTCGGCGGGATCGTGACCGGGCAGGGTCGGGTCCCACATCACCCGACCGTCGATGCAGTCCATTACGTAGAAGGCCGTGCCAATGACGCTGGTGTCCTCGCACAGGCAATAGCTGCGGGCGACCGGTACATCGGTGTCGGCGAGTGCGGTGATCACGCGGTACTCGCGGTCCACAGCATGCGCCGACGGCAGCAGATCACCCGGCGGCTTACGGCGCAGGACGTAGTGACGGTTCGGTGTGACCAGGCGGTAGGTCGGATTGGACTGGCCGCCCTTGAACTGCTCCACGGTCAGTGGCGTTTGGAAGTCGTCGATCTGACTGGCGAGGTAGTCGGCCAGCGCGGCTTCATCAAAGCGATGCTTGTCCTGCACCGGCATCGTGCCGCTGAAATCCTTTTGGTCCGATGCCACCTCAGGCCCCCTGCGGTGTGATGACCAGCTTGCCCGACACCTTGCGGTCCATCAGCGCGCGGATGGCTTTGGGCGCATCGGTGAGCGAGTAGGTGCCGGCGATGTGGGGCTTGAGCTTGCCGGCCTGCAGCCAGCCGAACAGCGTTCGCAGGTCCTTCATGTTGTTCATCGGTTCGCGCTTGGCATAGTCACCCCAGAACACACCGTTGATATTGCAGCCCTTGAGCAAGGCGAGATTCAACGGGATCTTGGGGATCTCGCCGTTGGCGAATCCGATGACCAGAAAACGGCCGCGCCAGGCGATTGCCCGCAATGCGGCTTCGGAGAACGCACCCCCGACCGGATCGTAGATCACGTCGGCACCCTTGCCAGCCGTGAGTTCCTTGACGCGTGTCTTGAGGTCTTCCTCGCTGTAGTTGATCAGCTCGTCGGCCCCGTGGTCCTTGCAGACGGTGAGTTTTTCCGCCGTAGAGGCGGCCGCGATCACCTTTGCGCCCAAGGCCTTGCCGATTTCGATGGCGGCGATACCGACTCCGCCGGATGCGCCCAGCACCAGCAGGGTCTCGCCGGCTTGCATGGCAGCGCGGTCGGCCAGCGCGTGGTAGCTGGTGGCGTAGGTCATGACGAAGGCCGAGGCGGTCACGAAGTCCAGCCCCTCCGGCATCGGCACGGCCGCACGGGCGTCGGCCACGGCCAATTGTGAAAAGCCGCCCCAACCGGTGAACGCCAGCACGCGATCGCCGATGTTCAGGTGGCCCACCTTGGCCCCCTTGGCCTTGATCACACCGGCGCATTCGCCGCCTGGCGAGAACGGAAGCTCCGGCTTGAACTGGTAGAGGTTCTGGATGATCAGCGTGTCGGGGAAGTTCACCGCTGCACCGTGAACTTCGATCACGATGTCCCAGTCGCCAGGCGTCGGCTCGGCAACGTCTTCGATGACCAGGTCTTCAGGTGGGCCGTGGCGTTTGCAAAGTAGTGCTTTCAAGGTGGTCTCCTGAGCGTGAGTGGGGGCGAAGGCGATCAGGCCGCGCCCGGCATCGGGTTGGTCGGGTCACGCAGTTCGAGGATGTCGCGCATCCGGGTCTCGACCTGCTTGACCGCGCCGCCATGCGGGAGAATGTAGAAGCGGTCCGCGACGACGGCTTCCAGAGTGATGCGGGCGATATCTGTTGCCGACAGACGGCCGGCTTCGATCGCCGCTTTGACAAACTGGGCGTATTCCTCGCCGAGCGGATTCGCGTTGGCAAGCTCGCTGGGCCGGTTGCGCTCCGATTCCGCGATCCCGGTCTTGAAGAAGGCCGGACAGAGCACCGATACGCCGAGCTGCGCCCTCATCGTCTTCAGTTCGTGATGCAGGCATTCGGACAAGGTCACCACGCCATGCTTGCTCACGCAGTAGACGCTGGAGCCCGGAACCGAGCTCAGCCCGGCCAGCGAGGCGGTGTTGATGATGCGGCCGGGCTCGCCGCCCTCCAGCATGCGTGGCACGAAGCTTTGCACGCCATGGACGACACCCATCAGGTTCACGCCCAGCACCCAATTCCAGTCGTCCGCTGTGGTGGTCCAGGTCGGTCCGGATGCCGCCACACCAGCGTTGTTGAACAGCAGATGGACAGCGCCGTAGCGCTGGTAGGTGTCTGCGGCGAGCGCCTCGACCGCTTCCGGTTTGGAGACGTCTACGCGGCGGGTCATCGCCTCCGTGCCCTCGGGCAGCATCGATAGGGTTTGTTGCAGCCCGGTGTCATCAACATCGGCCAGCGCCAGGCGCATGCCGGCGGCGGCACATTGCAGGGCCAGCTCGCGGCCCAGGCCGCTGCCGCCACCGGTGATGACGGCAACGCCGGCGTTCAGATCATCCATGTTCATAAGCCTTGCCTAACCGATCAGGTAGCCGCCGTCGACGTTCAACGCCGCGCCGGTGCAGTAGCTGGAGGCATCGGATGCCAGATAGAGCACGGCGCCCGCCATCTCTTCCGGCTGTGCGACGCGGCGCAGCGGTACATGCGGCATCAGCAGCTTTTGCATGTCGTCGTTGTGAACCAGCGCCGACGCGAACTTGGTGTCGGTGATGCCTGGCAGCAGGGCGTTGACGCGGACCTTGGCGTCGCCCATCTCCTTGGCGAAGGACTGGGTCATGCTGATGACCGCGGCCTTGGTGATGGAGTAGATCCCCTGCAGTGGCCCGGGGTTTTTGCCATTGACCGATGCCACGTTGATCACGCTGCCGCCGCCCTGGGCGGCCATCATCTTCGCGGCCCGTGCCGTCATGTAGAAATAGCCACGGATGTTGACGTCCACGGTCTTCTCGAAGGCATCCACCGGTGTGTCCACCGTGGGGCCGAAGTAGGGGTTGGCGGCGGCGTTGTTGACCAGCACATCGACCTTGCCATGCTGTTCGGCAATGGTTTTCCAGAACGCTTCGATCTGGCCCATGTCGCCGATATGGCAGGTGAGTGCCTCGGCGCTGCCGCCCGCGTCACGAATGGATGCCGCCACGGCTTCGCAGCCATCGATCTTGCGGCTGGAGACCACGACATGGGCGCCGGCCCCGGCCAGGGTTCGGGCAATGGATTCACCAATGCCGCGGCTGGCACCGGTGACGACGGCCACGCGGCCGGAAAGGTCGAACAATTCGTTGGGACTCATGGGGTCTCCTATCGATAGGAAATGAACGAGCGGTCACCTGTCTGCTGCAGGTGTGCAAAATTGTTGAAGTAGCTGAGGCTGACCTGGCCCGGGCGGTACAGGACCGCGGTGACGCTGCTGTTGGCGATCACCCAGTTCAATGACTGCATTTGCAGATTGTCCAGGCCCAACACCCACTGGATCGCCGTGCCAATGGGGCCCCCGGAGGTGAATACGGCGGTCAGGCGCTTGGAATCGTCGTCCAGGATGCGTTGCAGGGCCGCCACCACACGGTCGCGGAAAACTGGCCAGCATTCCTCGTATTCATCGTCGCTTTCGCCGTTCATCCAGCGCGCGGTGGCGCGGCTGAACAGCTCCTGAAAGGCCTGCTTGGGGTTGGATTTTTCGGCGACGAGGCGGCGCATGACGCCGCCCTCCGCGAAGTCGGGACGGTACCGCAGCATCACGTCCTGAAAGTCGTACTCGTTGAATCCGGCATCGATCTGCAAGGGCGGGGCGTCGGGCAGGGCCTCGCAAACCGCTTCCGCTGTCTCGCGGTGCCGCCGCATGCTGCCGGCGATCATATTGTCGATGGGCAAATCACATCGGGCCCAGAACTGGCCGAGCGCACGGGATTGTTCGACGCCGAGATCGGAGAGCTTGTCGTAATCCGACGCGCCGAAAGACGCCTGACCATGTCGAACGAGCAGCAGCTGGGCCATGCACTTCCTGTGACGCTAACAAACGGTGGCCGAAGCATAGAGTGGCGGTTACGATCAAACCAATGAATGTTTTCTATCCCCATCCATAAGCGCCACGAATACAAATGAACGTTCGCCAACTGGATCTCAATCTTCTCGTCGTGCTCGACGCCATTTACACCGAGGGTGGAATCACCGCGGCCGCGCGCCGTTTGCACGTCACCCAGCCGGCGGTGACCCATGCGCTCAACCGGCTGCGAGATCACTTCAGCGATCCGCTGTTTGTGCGGGAAGGGCGGACGATGGTGCCGACGCCCATGGCGCGGAACCTGATCCGTCCGTTAAAGCGCTCGCTGCGCAGCATCGAGATCATGCTGCATGAGGTGGACCAGTTCGATCCGGCGACCACACCGCGGCGTTTTCGTCTGGGTGTGCGGGACGTGCTGGAATCGGTGTTGCTGCCACCGTTGATGCAAGGTATCTCGGCGTCGGCGCCCCTGGTCGATCTGGACGCCGTCCAGACCAACCGGCGATCGCTGGCGGCTGATCTGGACAGCGGTGAGCTGGATGCCGCGATCGACATCCTCCTGCCGCTGCCCGACAGCGTGAACCGACAAAGAATTGTGCTGGACCGGTTCGTTGTGGTCGCTCGGCGTGACCATCCTGATATTCACGGCCAGATCGATCTGGCGAGCTATCTGCGCCAGGACCACGTGCTGGCGACCGTGCGGCGCTCCGGTGGCGGCATGGAAGACGTGAGCCTGGCGCAGCTAGGCCAGAGTCGGCGTATTCGCATGCGCTGCCAGCATTATTTTGCAGCCTGTCGGGTGGTCAGCCAGACCAACCTGATTCTGACGATGCCGGAAAATTACGCCCGCGTCGCCAATGCGGGTCTGGGCAACCAGGTTCTCGCGGCTCCGGTGGACATGACGCCGCTCGATGGGTACCTCTACTGGCACCGCAACGTGGACGGCGATCCGGCCAGCCGCTGGTTTCGTCGTCAGTTGTTGGACGCGGTGTCGCGCACCACAGGAGCGGCGCTCAGTTCCTGAAGAACACCGTGCGCTGCCCCCGTTCGACGCGCAGGCTGCGGTTGCTGAGCATGCTGTCGAGCACGCCGCGTAGATCGGCAGCGCGCTGACATTCAATCTTCCAGATCGCGGCCAGCGCTGTGGCGGTCAACCCGGTGTCGCCAGCGCGGGCGGCGAGCTGGAAGATGTCGATGACCAGCGCCTCCATCTGCACAGGTGACAGCCGGGCGGGCCGGCGTGGTGACTCTTCGTCGGCAGCGTCGTCTTCATCGTTTGCCGCTGGCGGCAGCTGTTCGTAACCGAGGCCGGTCAGGCGTAGATAGGACTGGCTGTCACTGATGATCTCGAGGCATTGGCTCCCATGGAGTTCACCGATGCCGCTGGCAAAGGACGCGTCATCGCCGCCAGCTCGCCGCCATGCATAGTGGACGACCACCGCGTCGGCACCTTCGCGGACGCTGGAGATATGACGGGCGATCAGCTGGAGCAATGTTTCGGCGCTCATGCCAGGCCTCAGGATTCCAGCACGGCTTGACCGATGGCCCACTGTACCGCGCGGCCATTGGCGGCTCGATAGAGTTTCTTACCGGAGTTGCTCAGATGGACCGTCCGGGTATCGGCATCGTAGTCGAGGTGACCGAGCCGATGGGCCAGCTCGATGGCGTGGAACACTCGAAAGCCCGGAATCTTCATCCGCTCCAAGCGGTAGCTGATCTCGCCGAAGCTCACGCTGCGGGATTCGGCTGCATCGCCGGCGGCATAGGCCGCTAACAGGCATAGCGTGCGGGAATCGACACTGCGGGCTTTGAGATCTTCCGCCTCGAGTTCCGGCGCCATGTTGACGAGCTCGGCCGGAGCAGCGCGGCCGCCCTGGTAGGCGACACCATCGCTGGTCAGCGCGACGGAGCGCCGACGCAACCCCGCGAAGCTCGCGAGTTGATCGCGGAACAGCAAGTCGAGCGCGTCACGCAGTTCGCCCGCGCGCAGGCCGGAAATGGCCCATTCCTCGGTGAGCTCGTCGAGCTTGACCGAGCGGCCCCGATTGCGGTGCAGCACGTCGATAATCAGCGTGCGCAAGGCGTACTCGGTGAGCGGGCCACTGCGCCGAAAGACCTCGATGGGGGTATCGACCTCGACCTCCGCGCACTCCGGATCCAGCACTACGCGATAGCCGGAGGCCGTCAGTCTGCAGTGCTCGCCGGTGGTCACGATCAGGCCATCGCTCACCAGGGTCTGGTACGCGACGTTCAGGCGAGTCTCGTCACCGCCCGCCAATGACCAGTGATAGTCCACCAAGCGGCGTGACACGCCCTCGATGAGGTCATGGCAATCACGATTGATGAAATTCAGAATCCGATTGCAATCGGCGTCTGCATGGAAGGAAAAGCCCACTCTGCGCGTCCTGTATCAAGAACCTGCCAAGAACCTGAACTTGTAGCAGTACAGACAATAGGTGGCGGCTGCGGGGCTGTCCAACGTGATCGCGATGAGTGCTACCAGGCCCCCGTATTCTCCATGGATGCCCAGGGTTCTTCCGGGGGCAGTGCGTCGCCTCGCTGTAGCAGCTCGACGGAGATGAGGTCTGGCGACCGAACAAACGCCATGTGGCCATCGCGGGGCGGGCGATTGATCGTCACCCCGGCGGCTTGCAAACGTTCACAGGCGGCATAGATATTGTCGACACGGAACGCCAGATGACCGAAGTTGCGGCCGCCGTCGTAGTCTTCGGGGTCCCAGTTGTACGTCAGTTCGATCAGCGGGCTCTTGCGGTCCGCGGCGCGTGCCTTGTCGCCGGGGGCGGCAAGAAAGATCAGCGTGAAGCGGCCTTGCTCGCTGTCGTAACGGTTCATCTCTTCCATGCCTAGCGCATCGCAATAGAAGCGTAGCGATGCGTCGAGATCGGAGACGCGGACCATCGTGTGCAGGTATTCCATGACTGTTTTCCTTGTTCAGCCAGCCGCGGCAAGCCAGTTCAGTGTCGCCTCGGCGCTCTTCGCCGGGTAGCCAATGCGGTATTGGTCGCCGCGATCGAACACCGGTCGCTTGACCAGGGTGGGGTGGGCGACGATCAGGTCGATCAGGGCATCGTCATCCGCGTTGTCGGGGAGCTGATCGCTCACCTGCCGCCACGTGGTCCCTCGGCGGTTGAGCACGGTGTCCAGACCGAGCGCATCGACCCAGGCCCGGACCGTGGACCTGTCCAGCCCGTCGACCCGAAAATCGTGGAACCGGTGCTCGATGCCTGCTTGCTGCAGATCCTTGAGCGCGCGGCGAACTGTGTCGCATTGCTTGATGCCGAAAATCGTTCGTTTCATGGCAAATTGGGTGGCGGTCAGGCTCTGAGATCGAAGGTCAGCACGATCGTGAGTATCGTGGTGATTCCCACGGCGATGTTCATCGGGATGCCGGCTTTGAGAAAGTCGGTGAACTGATACCGGCCCGGCCCGTAAACCATCAGGTTCGTCTGGTAACCCAGCGGAGTCGCGAAACTGGCAGAGGCCGCCATCATCACCGCGAACATATAGGGTTCGGTGGCCAGGCCCAACTCGCTAGTGATGCTCAGCGCAATCGGCACCATGATCACTGCGGCGCCGTTGTTGGTAATCATTTCCGTCAATAGCTGCACGGTGATGTAAATCAGAATCAGCAACAGCACGGGGTTGTCCCCAGAGAACAGCACGACCTGATGCGCCAGGGCCGCGGCGGCACCACTGGTGGCCAGCGCCGTGCCCAGACCGAGTGATGCGCCGATCGTGATCAGCACGGGCAGGTCGACGGTGCGCAGCGCCTGAGCCGGCGTCATGCAGCGGGTCAGCAGCATGCCGGCGGCGGCCAGCAGACCGGCATCGAGAATGCTGAGCCACCCGGTGGCGGCGGCCGTGACTGCGGCGGCCAGCATCGACCAGGCCAGCCAGGCCTTGTCATGGCGAGGCCGATCGACGTCGAGGTCATTGATCAACAGGAAATCACGGCTGTTGTGCAGCTTGTTGACGAAGCCGGGGCGGGCTTCCATCAACAGAGTGTCACCGGCTTCGATACGAATGCTCCCCAGTCCACCCTTGATGCGTTGGCCGTTACGCGAGACGGCCAGCACCACCGCGCCATAACGCTCGCGGAACTGGGAGTCACGCAAGGTGCGGCCGACCGCCTCGCAGTTGGGGGAGACCACCGCTTCGACCAGCCGGCGCTCGGGCCGGCTCTCCAGAATCGTCGGCTGCTGCTTGGCGCCGATCGACGGCACCAGGCCGCGGACCGCCAGCAGGTCCTGGATGGCATCGGGGTCGCCCGCGAACACGAGTCGGTCGTTCCCCGCCAGTGGCTCTTCGCCGGATACGGCCGTTAGCACGGAGCCCTGACGACCGATCTCCACCAGAAACAAGGTCCGCAGATTGCGCAGTCCTGCCTGCTCGATCGTCTTGCCCACCAGTGGTCCGCTGGCATCAACGGCGACCTCGACAGTGAATTCCCGCAGCGATTCGCTGGCTGTGGGGGACCGTCGGTCGGGGAGAATCCTGGGCAGCACAAAGACGATCAGCAGGCCGCCGACCAGGGCCACAGGCAGGCCGACGATGGTGATCGCAAACAGGCCGAATTCGGGTTCCCCGGTCAGATCCGCGTACTGGCCGTTGACGACCAGGTTGGTGCTGGTACCGATCATCGTCAGCGTGCCGCCGAGGATGGCGGAATAACTCAATGGAATCATCAACCGGGACGGCGCGGCATCAATGCGGCGGCACCAGCTGGTGATGGCTGGAATCATGGTCGCGACAACCGGCGTGTTATTCAGAAAGCCGCTGAGCGCAGCCACGGGCGCGTACACCCGAAAAATCGCCGAGCGGATGTTGGTCGGGCTGCCGAGCACGTTCTGCACCAGCCAATGCACACCGCCGGTGGAGGTGATGCCGCCGGCGACGACGAACATCACGGCAACCGTCATCAACCCTGTGTTGCCAAAACCCGCGAAGGCCTCGGTCCCGGTCAGAACGCCGGTCACCGAAAGAATCGTCAGCGAACCCATCATGACGAGATAGGGGGGCAGGCTGACCAGCAGCAAAGTAGCCAGCGTGCCTACGGTGACGGCAATAGCAATCCATGCCTCGATCGACATGCGAGAGATTCCGGGCGGATGAAGGGGTGATTATTCCACGTGGGGCAGGTTGATTGTGTAGGACAGATCGCATTTGGAATAAGGACAGCTCACAAAAAAGCCCCGCCACAGGGGCGGGGCCAGCGCTCTCCGAAGGAGTTAGGTGCCGGAGAGGCTAGTGTCCGGTCGGTAGACCGGCTCCACGGGGGATGCGAACGCTTTCCACGAGTTCCTGAATATGCGCGGGCGGTTCCTTGGTGACCTTCGACACGCCAAAGGCGACCGCGAAGTTCAGCAAGGCGCCGATGGCACCGAAGGACTCTGGCTGGATACCGAACAACCAGTACTCCGCGGTGTTCGGGAACCAGTTGGTATCGGGGACGAAGAACCAGCCCTTGAACACGAAGATGTAGATGATGGTGCTGAACAAGCCGGTCAGCATGCCCGCGATAGCGCCCGCTTTGTTCACACGCTTGCTGAAGATGCCCATCATCAACGCCGGGAAGATCGACGAGGCCGCCAACCCGAAGGCGAGCGCCACGACCTGGGCGGCGAATCCGGGTGGATTCATGCCCATGTAGCCGGCCACCAGCACGGCGCCTGCCATGGCGATTCGGCCGGCTCGCAGTTCCTGTTTCTCGTCGATGTGCGGCATTAACATGCCTTTCAGCAGGTCGTGCGATATCGCAGACGAGATCGCCAGCAGCAACCCGGCTGCGGTGGACAATGCGGCGGCAAGTCCGCCTGCAGCGACCAGAGCGATCACCCAGCCGGGCAACTGTGCGATTTCCGGATTGGCCAGCACCATGATGTCGCGGTCGACCGTGACCATTTCATTGCCTTGCCAGCCCCATGTGGCTGCCTGTGCCGCGAATTCTGGATTCGCATCGTTGTAGTACTGGATGCGGCCATCGCCATTCTTGTCCTCGAACGCGAGCAATCCGGTTTTCTCCCAGTTCCGGAACCACTCCGGTCGGTTTTCGTACTCGAGGTTGGCCTCGGGTGCGCCCACGGGGCCGGTCTGAATGGTTTCCATCAGGTTCAGCCGCGCCATGCCGCCGACCGCCGGTGCCGTCGTGTACAAAATGGCGATGAAGACCAACGCCCAGCCGGCCGAGAGGCGCGCGTCGGACACCTTGCGCACGGTGAAGAAGCGGATGATCACGTGGGGCAGGCCCGCGGTGCCGATCATCAGCGACATGGTGAGCAGGAAGATGTTCATCATGCTGCCGTCAGGATCGGTGAACGAGGCGAAGCCAAGATCCGTCACCACCTGATCGAGCTTGTCCAGAATCGGCGTGCCATCGGCCATATTGGCACCCAGACCCAGCTGTGGAAGCGGGACACCGGTGAGCTGAAAACTGATGAAGATTGCCGGAACGGTGTAGGCGAAGATCAGTACGCAGTACTGCGCGATCTGCGTATAGGTGATGCCTTTCATGCCGCCGAGCACGGCGTAGAAGAAGACGATCGCCATGCCGATCATCACGCCCGTTTCAAACTCCACTTCCAGGAACCGGCCAAAGGCCACGCCCACGCCCTTCATCTGTCCGATGACGTAGGTGATCGAGGCGACGATCAGGCACAGCACGGCCACCATTCGTGCGGTCTTGGAATAGAACCGGTCGCCGATGAACTCGGGGACGGTGAATTTCCCGAACTTGCGGAGATACGGTGCCAGCAACAGGGCCAGCAGCACGTAGCCGCCAGTCCACCCCATCAGGTAGGGCGAGGCGTTGTAGCCCAGAAACGCGATGAGTCCGGCCATGGAGATGAACGAGGCGGCGCTCATCCAGTCCGCTGCCGTGGCCATGCCGTTGGAGATCGGGTTGACGCCGCCGCCGGCGACGTAGAAATCCTGCGTCGAGCCGGCGCGTGCCCAGATCGCGATACCAATGTACAGCGCGAAGGTCAGGCCGACGACCAGGTAAATCCAGGTTTGTGTATCCATCGAAGCCTACTCCTCGTGAACGTCGTACTTGCGATCGAGCTGATTCATCTTGTGGACATACACAAAGATCAGCGCGACGAAGATGTAGATGGAGCCCTGCTGGGCGAAGAAGAACCCGAGCTTGTAGCCCCCGAGCGGGATTTGGTTGAGCAGGTCGACGAGCAGGATGCCGGCACCGTAGGAAGCGACGAACCAGACGATCAGCAGGATCGTCAGCAGTCGGACATTCTCTTTCCAGTAGGCGGCGGCACCCGGATTGGGCGCGTTGTTCACGGTTGACTCCTCCAGTCTTTGATCTTGTTGGTCCGGTGGGCGACACGCGCGTCATCGGAACCCGGTCGACTGTATGAAGTCGGACGTGGCCGTCCTAGCTCGACTTTAGTCGTAGCAACTGGACGTATCCGGCCGAAGCGGATCCAGCTTCTTTATATAAATCAAATAAATAAGTCGTATTTGTCGGCTGACTTGTTCGCCTTGACAGCGACCAAGACTTTGGTCGAATGTGGGCTCATAGCCCGCTTGGTGTGTCCGCCACCAACGGGGATATCTGGGCGGGGGAGACCGCGGCATGAACGGACCATTGATCGGGCTTACGCTAGCGGCCTATATGGCGCTGCTGTTCGCCGTGGCCTGGCATGGTGATCGGCGTGCGGGCGGCGACGGGCGGTTCCAGGCCAGTGTTCAGGCGCTGTCACTGGCGGTTTACTGCACCACCTGGACTTTTTTCGGGGCGGTCGGTTCGGCCAGCGTGAACGGCTGGCTTTATCTGCCGATTTACCTCGGGCCGGCGCTGGTCTATCTGCTTGGCTGGAAGCTGATCCGCCGGATCGCCGAGATCAGCCACGGTAACAACCTCACCTCGATTGCCGATTTTCTGGCGGCGCGTTTCGGTCATAGCTCCGCGCTGGGCGCGTTGGCGACCGGCCTCTGCCTTTGTGCCACGTTGCCGTACATCGCGCTGCAGTTGCGGGCGGTCGAATCGACGTTCCAGATCCTGGCGCCGACGACCACGGCAGGGGGGCTGGAAACAGCGTTTGGCATCGCCGCCGTGATGCTGGTGTTCTCGCTGATCTTCGGTGCACGCCATCTGAGCCGCGGTGAGAAGCACCCCGGCGTCGTACGGGTTGTCGCGCTGGAGTCCGTACTGAAACTGGTCGCCTTGCTCGCCGTCGCGTGGTTTGCCTTGCATGAAGTCGTTGGCGGGCCGAGCGGGCTGTGGAGCGAGCTGACGGATGTCGAGGGCGGGCATGCGCTCAGCCACACCTCGTTCGGGACGGACTTCTGGACGTACACGCTGCTGTCTGCATTCGCGATCGTGTTGCTGCCCAGGCAGTTTCACATCGCCATGGTCGAGCATTCGACCGACCGGGGCATGCGGACGGCGCGGTGGCTCTTTCCACTTTACCTGCTGCTGCTGAGTATCAGCGTGTTGCCGATCTCGATCGCCGGTGACAATCGACTGGCGGCACAGGGCTTCGACCCGGACCGCTATGTCCTGATGCTGCCACTGGCCTTTGGTGAGAACGGCCTGGCCTTGCTCGCCTACCTGGGCGGTGTGGCCGCAGCCACCGGCATGGTCATCGTCTCGGCGCTGGCGATGAGCATCATGATCAGCAACGAGTGGGTGCTGCCCTGGTTGCTGCGTTCCGGCCGGGATGCGCGCACGCGGCGACTGGACGCGGTGATTCTGAACGTGCGCCGCAGTGTGATCGCGCTCGTCATTCTGGGCGCATACGGGTTTCACCTGCTCGCGGCCGACACCCGGAACCTCGCCGGGCTGGGCTTGCTGGCGTTCGTGGCCGTCGCTCAGCTTGCGCCGGCGTTCCTACTGGGTCTGGCCTGGCGTGGGACATCGGCGCGCGGTGCCATCGCCGGCATCTCAGCGGGATTTTGCGTCTGGGCGTTGTGGCTGGCGCTGCCGATGATGGTGCCCGCTGCAGTACTACCGGGCAGCATTCCCGAAACATTGGGATGGGGCTTGGTCACGGTGGCGACCTGGGTTTCGCTGTCGCTGAACCTCACCCTCGTGGTCCTGGTGTCGCTGCTCAGCCGCCGATCGGTGGTGGAACAGGCACAGGCCAACAAGTTCTGCCGCCGTGACCTTTCGCTGACACCCAGCGCAAGCGCCGGCGCGCATGCGCGCGTGCAGGACGTGCTGTTCCTGCTCGATCGCTTCGTCGGAGATATGAGAACGTCCCAGGTTGTGCGACAGGTTGAGGTGGCGACCGGCCATCAGCTGTTGCCAATGGGGCGGGCATCGCCG
This sequence comes from Abyssibacter sp., assembly GCF_964229365.1. NCBI lineage: Bacteria > Pseudomonadati > Pseudomonadota > Gammaproteobacteria > Chromatiales > Oceanococcaceae > Abyssibacter > Abyssibacter sp. The sequence goes on from NZ_CAXRDQ010000054.1 coordinate 28,501, forward strand.
GAATTGTTGGAGGCTGCCGAGCGCCAGCTGGCTGGTGCCGTGGGCACCACCTCCGCGAGGATGGTGCTCGACAGCGCCCTGCAGGACATCGAGCTATCGATCGAGGAGGTCGCGACCATTCTCGACGGTACCCGGGAAGACCTGCGCCTTAGCCGGCGGCTGTTGCGGGCCACGCTGGATAACGTCAACCATGGTGTCAGCGTGATCGACAATGACCTGCGTATCGCGGCATGGAATCAGCGATACCTGGACCTGTTCCAGTATCCGCCCGGTCTGATCACGGTCGGGCGGCCGCTGGCCGACGTGATCCGATACAACGCGCAGCGCGGACTTTGCGGGCCGGGACTGGCGGATGACCACGTGCAGAAACGCCTGGAGCATGTCCGTGCCGGCACCGCACATCGCTACGAGCGGACGCGACCGGATGGCACCGTCATTGAAATGCAAGGCAAGCGCCTGCCGGGCGGCGGCTATGTCACCAGCTTTGCCGACATCACCGACCACAAACGGGTACAGCGCGAATTGCAGGCTGCCAACGAAAATCTGGAAGCCACTGTGCTGGAGCGCACGCGGGCACTGCGTCAGGCAAAGCAAGCCGCCGAACGGGCGAACCGCAGCAAGACCCAGTTCCTCGCGGCGGCCAGCCACGATTTGATGCAGCCCATCAGCGCCGCTCGCCTGTTCGCGTCCTCTTTGATCGAGCGGGCCCACGATGAGGAGGTCCGGACCACAGCGGAGCGGATTGCGTCCGCACTGGACGGTGCTGAAGCTGTGCTCAGCGACTTGTCGGAGATCAATCGACTGGACGCGCGTCGTGTCCCCGTGCGGCACGAGACGGTGAACCTGCGCGATGAACTGCTTCCGTTGATCGAAGAATGCCGCCCGATCGCACGGGCGCGCGGCATCGAGCTTCGTGAGCGGATCGCTTCGGTGCACGTGCGCACGGAACGATTGCACCTACGGCGCATCGTCCAGAACTACCTGTCGAACGCATTGCGCTATACCAGTGATGGTGCCGTGCTGGTCGGTACACGCCGTGTCGCAGGCCAAGTGCGGGTCGTGGTGTATGACACTGGCCCCGGCATTCCGCTGGACCGGCGGGACGACATCTACCTGGAGTTCCAGCGCCTGCCAATCGCCGACGCACAGGCGGGCAAGGGCCTGGGGCTGGGCCTCGCCATCGTGCAACGCATGGCTCGGTTGCTTGGCCACACGATCGGTCTGGATTCGGTGATCGGCCGCGGTTCATGTTTCTGGATCAATCTGCCGAGGGGCGAAGCCTCACCGGCGATCACGTCGGCCACGCCGGATGGAGATCGGCAGGATGCTTTATCGGGTGCCCGCATTCTCTGCGTGGATAACGACCCCGGGGTGCTTGATGGCCTGTCATTACTGCTGCGGGGCTGGGGCGCGCAGACCCGCTGCGCTGCTTCGATTGACAGCGCTCTCGCGGTTTGTGCGGACCCGCCTGACTTGGCGATTATCGACTATCGGCTGGACGACGGGGTTCTAGGCACCGAGGTGCTGGAACGACTTCAGCAGGCTTGGCGGCAACCTGTGCCGGCGATTCTGATCACGGCAGATCGGACCAACGAGGTACGTCAGGCCGCGGTTGGCGCCGGGATGGTACTACTGCACAAGCCAGTGAAACCTGCGACCTTGCGCGGTGCGATCCGGCAGGCGGGGCAGCTCACGCAGCAGGCATCGTGATTCGCTGGCGGTATCAAGCCGCCGGCGCCGTCACTCCCCGGGGTGAATCGGCTGCGTCGGCATTACGGTGCGGTCATTTGCGGTTGCGCACCGTCGAGCCCGGCCTCGGTGTCGTCGACATCCAGCTTGCGCGCGGCGATCACTGCGGCGGTCCGGTTGCTGACCTTGAGCTTGCGCAGAATCGCGGTGACATGGGCCTTGATGGTGGCCTCGGTGACGTTCATCTCATAGGCGATTTGCTTGTTCAGCAGACCGTCGGCCAGCAGGGTGAGGACCCGAAATTGTTGCGGCGTCAGGCTCGCGATACGTTCGGCCAGAGCCTGATCTGCGGTTTCGGCCGGAGACAGCGTCGGGTTGGCCCCGGTGTCCGGGAACGCCGTGTCGCCGGCCAATACACGCTGGATTGACTGGGCGATCACCTGGGGTGGCGCCGACTTCGGGATGTAACCCACGGCGCCGAGCGTTTCGGCGCGCCGGATCACGCTGGGGTCGGTCACCGCAGACACGATCACTACGGGCAGGCTCGGGTGGTTCCCGCGGAGAAAGGCCAGGGTGGAGAATCCGTAAGCGCCCGGCATGCGCAAATCCAGCGTGCAAAGGTCGGCGTCCGGCACCATCCTCACCGCCGCCTGTACGGCTTGCGCTGAGTCAGCCTCGGTGACCTGCGCATCCGGCAGCGCCTGCTCCACGGCTCCTCGCAATGCGGAGCGGAACAGAGGGTGGTCGTCGGCGACGATCACCGCGTGGCCGGCCATGCTGGATGCGCGGTCGGGCATCAGCGCTCAGGCCGCGAGGGCCTTGTGTCCCTGGATTAGATGGTCGACGACCTCGGGGTCCGCCAACGTGGATGTATCGCCCAGGTTGTCGAAGCTGTTCTCGGCAATCTTGCGCAGAATGCGGCGCATGATCTTGCCGGATCGGGTCTTCGGCAGCCCCGGCGCCCATTGCAGCACATCGGGTGTGGCAATGGGGCCGATTTCCTTACGAACCCATTGCTTGAGTTCGGCGGCCAGCGCATCGGTTTCGTCCACGCCAGCCGATGTGGTGACATACACATAGATGCCTTGGCCCTTGACCTCGTGGGGGTAACCGACGACGGCCGCTTCGGCCACCGCTTCGTGCGCCACCAGGGCTGACTCGATTTCGGCCGTGCCCAGCCGATGCCCGGATATATTGAGCACATCATCGACGCGCCCCGTGATCCAGTAGTCGCCATCGGCATCGCGCCGAGCGCCGTCGCCGGTGAAATAACGGCCCGGATAGGTCGAAAAATAGGTCTGGACGAACCGTTCATGATCGCCATACACCGTGCGCATCTGGCCTGGCCAGGAATCCAGGATCACCAGATTGCCCTCGGCCGCGCCTTGCTTGAGATTGCCCTGTTCATCGACCAGAGCGGGCTGGATGCCGAAGAAGGGCTTGGTGGCCGAGCCGGGCTTCAGGCCCCGCGCACCAGGCAGGGGAGTGATCAGAATGCCGCCTGTCTCGGTCTGCCACCAGGTGTCCACGATGGGGCAGCGTTCCTCGCCGACCACCTTGTGATACCACTCCCAGGCTTCCGGGTTGATCGGCTCGCCGACGCTGCCCAGCAGCCGTAAGCTGCTGCGGGAGGTGCGGCTGACCGGATCGTTGCCTTCGCGCATAAGCGCACGAATGGCAGTGGGCGCGGTGTAAACCGAATTCAGCTGATGCTTGTCCACGACCTGCCACAGCCGCGACGCATCCGGATAGGTGGGCACGCCCTCAAACATGGTCGTGATGGCCCCGTTCGCGAGCGGGCCATAGACGATGTACGTGTGTCCGGTGACCCAGCCGACATCCGCGGCGCACCAGTAGCGATCACCATCGTGGTAGTCGAAAACGTACTGGTGGGTCAGTGAGGCGTAGACGATGTAGCCGCCCGAGGTATGCAGCACACCCTTTGGCCGACCGGTGGAGCCGGAGGTATAGAGAATGAACAAGGGGTCCTCGGCATTCATCGGCTCCGGTGGGCAGTCTGCGGAAACGGTGCCCATGGCCTCGTGGTACCAGAGGTCACGATCCGACCACTGCACATCACCGCCGGTGCGGCGCACGACCAGCACCTTGTCCACATGCTGGGCGCCCGGACGCTGTAGGGCGGCGTCGACATTCTTCTTGAGGGCGATGGTCTTGCCACCGCGATAGCCCTCGTCGGCCGTGATCACGAAGCGCGACTGGCCATCTTCGATCCGGCCGGCCAGTGCGTCGGGTGAAAAGCCGGCAAACACCACCGAGTGCACTGCACCGATGCGCGCGCAGGCGAGCATGGCGTAGGCCGCCTCAGGGATCATCGGCATGTACAGCGTGACCACATCGCCCTTGTTGACGCCCATGGTCTTCAGCACATTGCCCAAGCGGCTGACCTGGGCATGGAGTTCGCGGTAGGTGATTTCCTGGTGTTCGTCCGGTGAATCGCCTTCCCAGATGATCGCGGTCTGGTCTCCGCGATTCTCCAGGTGTCGGTCGACGCAGTTGGCGCAGACATTGAGCTGGCCGTCTTCGTACCACCGAATATGTACGTCGCCGGGGCCGAAGTTCACATCCTTGATCTTGGTCGGTGCGCGCAGCCAGTCAATGCGCTCGGCCTGCTTGGCCCAGTACGCCTCGTTATCCTCAATCGAGGCCGCATATTCGGCCTCGTAGCGGGCTTCGTCGATGAGGGCGTTACCGGTCCAGCTGTCCGGTACGGGGTAGAGGGCTTGATCTGACACGGCTTGTCTCCTGCGCTTGTTCTCGGATTCGTATCGCAGACGCACCGGGACATTGCCCGGTGCGTCTGCGTGCTGTCTCTATTGGACAGTGAAGATGGCGTATAGCCTATTCGACTTTGGCCTTAGAACGCATATTTAGCCGAGAATTGCAGGCGATCCATCGCGCCTTCCGCGCCGGTCGCCATCTCGCGCTCCGCATGCATCAACTCAATGCCGGTTGTCAGCGAACTGGTCAGCGAATGCAATAGATTCACATGGATGGACGAGGCCGATTCGACATCGCCATCACCGTCGAAAAAGCCGTACACCAGCGAGCTGCGAGTCTTGCTGGTCCAGAAGTGTCGATATGCCAGAAACGCAGCCGTACTGTCGATGGCTTCCAGATCGCCGTTGCCGTCGACTTCGGCGTCAAAGTTGGCCAGCACGCCGAGATACCGGCCCAGGCCGGTGCCGGTGGTCGCCATGAACTTGATGTCATCCCGACCGACCGCGAACTTGCCCGATACGCTGACACCACCGCCGACGACAGAATCATCCACACCACCCGGGTCCTGTGATTCGATGGAGCGCAGCAAGCCGGCGATGACCAGCGGCCCGACGTTCCAGCGCAGTGCAATGTCGGGCAGCGAATTGTCATCGGTGGTCCCATCGCCAGCAATGCGGCTTTCCGGGTTCTCCAGCGCGATCTGGAACGCGCCGGCGGTGTAACGAACCATCGGCTGACGGATGAACACCGTGCTTTCGGTCGGGCCGATGAAATCCAGGGTTTCCGGCAGGGCACCGACATTCTGGAAGGTTGACCAGGCCTGACCAAACAGCCAGTTGCCATAGGTGAAGTAGGCCTGTCGCAAACGCGGTTGATAGGAGTTGCTGATGGACTCGTTGCCGGCGTCGCTGTTCTGGAAATCGACTTCCAGATGCGTCTTGATGGTCTGGCCGTTGTCCAGCGCCGTCGCCGTGCCGACGATCAGCCGGGTTTGCTTGGCATGCATGTCGTACAGGGTGACGCCGCCCGAGCCATCATCCAGCGGCACACCGCGCGGGCCAACGTAGTAGTCGCGTCCGAGCGGTTCCAGAGAAGCGGCCGGGCGTGCCTCATAGTCGGTGATCATCGCATCCAGCTTGATATAGCCCTTGATGGATACCGTGGTGCTGCCGACTTGCAGGCTGCGATGTGGCGGTGCCTTTTGCGCGGGTTGCTGATCTGGACTGAGGTACTGACCGGACTGAACGGGCGTCGCCTGCTGGCCGAGCACAGCGGTGCTGCTCAGCAACAGGGCCGAGCCGAAAACCAGGCAGGGGATACGAGGTCGCAAAGCGGACATGGGGTGGTCTCCTCCTTTTTGTGTGTCGGCGATCATTTGTCGAGCCGGCCAGGCCGTCTATTGGCCTTTAGTCGAAATCGCCAAGGCCTTAGACCAAGGTCGTACCCCAGGTGGCAACTTGGCCCGCGCCGGAGCGGAGCGTTGCTTGAAAGGCATCTGGGGCAGTCGGCCAGCGTCGCGAAGGCTATGATTTGCCGCGACGGGGCTGGTCAACTGCCTAGCTAATTGACCAGATGGCCGGTGCCTGGATGGCAGGCCAGCGGGATGAGCTGAACATCGGCTAAGGACGGTGGAGGACGTCAGGGATGAGTTGGAAGATACTGCAGCACGTGCGTTTCGAAGAGCCGCTGGAGTCGGAATTCCGGGCCTATTTCGAAGAACAAAGCCAGAAATCGAGGGCAGAACTCTGGATTATCCTGCTCGTCAGCATGGCCGTGGTCATCGCGTTTCATGGCGCGTTTCTGCAACTGCCGCCCGACGTCGTGCCTCTCGGCAAGATGATCCTCGCCGGCGTGATCGTGCCGGCCATTCTCCGTGGCCTCAGCGTGCGGGGCCGGCCTTTTCACCATCTGGCGACCGAGCTGTATATCGTCGCGGCCTACATCGATATCGTCTGCCTGCTGGTGCTGCGTGTGGCCTGTATACGTGCCGGGTACGACGTGGTGCCTCTGATCATCCCCGTCGCGATTTTGCTGAGTCTGATCGTTGTTCAGATTCCATTTGTTCTGCTCGTGCCTGTCGTTCTGGTCGGACTGACGGGCATCGTCGGCGTCGAGTTGCTTGCGTTCGATCTGAGCAGCAACGGGTTGTTCCAGCTGGCTGCCGCAATGGCACTCGTGATTGTCGCGCTCACTCCGGCTTACGATATCGAACGCTGGACGCGTATCGGCTGGCAGCGCCAGCGGCGCCTGAATGAACTCGCCGAACTGGATGAGCTGACGGGCCTAGCGACGCGCCGGAGCTTTGAAGAACGTTTCCGGGAAACCTTGAGGGCGGGGGTTCGTTCGGGAAAATCGGTGACTCTCATGATTCTTGATGTAGACCACTTCAAGGTCTACAACGATCATTTCGGACATCCTGCGGGTGACCACTGCCTGAACGTCATCGGGAACTACCTCAGAGTCGCGATGCGCCGGCCGCAGGATTTCGCGGCACGGATCGGCGGTGAAGAGTTCGCCGTCGTTTGGTTCGACTTGAAGGCGGACGACGTTCCGCGTGTGGCGGATGGGTTGATCCGCGGCATCGCCGATCTGGGTCTTGTGCCACCGCCCGAGGGCGGGTCGTCCGTCACGGCGTCAGGTGGCGTTGTTCATGCCCGCGAAATTCCTCATGAGGGTCCCGTCGACCAGATTCTCGCACCGATGATGAAGTTCGCGGACGATGCGCTATACCGCGCCAAGGCGCAGGGCAGGAACCGAGTCGTCGTGAGTGAGCGCGGGACGGACGCGATTCTGACCCGGCCATTGCCAAGCGATGACGCGTTTGACGGCGACGGTGAGGCGACGACACGGGAGCAGGGCGGTAGAGGGCTTAGAGAAGTCTTTGCACAGCTACGTCAGGGCCTACAGTTCCGGGAGCCATGGGAAAGCGACTTCAGAGCCGCGTTCGATGCCCAGGGACGCAGTTCCAGGCGATTGATTCTGACCGGTCTGTTGCTGGTCATCGGCATTATTCTCGTCATCGCGATTCCGGTGCTGAAGGTCCCGAAGGATCAATACTTCATCGGCGCGGCGACCCTGGTCGTTGGGCTCGCCCCGGCGACGATTCTTGCGTTGCTAGGCACCTTGATCCGCTCGCTGTTCCGTTGGTCAGCCGTGCTCTATGTCGGGGCGGTGGCTGTGATCCTCACAGCACAAATGTGGGAGCGGGTCATCCAGTTGCCGAAGGGGCACGATATGGTGCCTTTCATCATGCCGATCTCGGTATTGCTCAGCCTGAGCGTCGTGCAGATCCGCTATGGCTTGATGGCGCCTGCGCTGGCAGCGGGTCTAATCGGCGTCGTCGGCGTCGAGCTCTGGGCGTTCGAACTGACCAGCCACCGATTGCTGGACGTGGCGACCGCTGCACTCATGGTTTTGGTGACGCTGAGCTTCTCTTACAAGCTGGAACGCTCCACGCGGGTCGGCTGGAAGTACCAGCACTACCTGCATGAACTCGCGCACACCGATGCGTTGACCGGTCTCCCCAATCGGCGGAAGTTCGATGCCGCGTTCGAGCGGGTCCTGCGGACCGCCGCACGGGAACAACGCAGCGTGTCGTTACTGCTCCTGGATATCCATCACTTCAAGTCGTTCAACGACCACTTTGGGCACCCGGCCGGGGATCAATGCCTCAAGCAGATCGGCGCCCACCTGAGTCGATCAATGCGCCGCCCCCTGGATTTCGCGGCGCGGATTGGCGGCGAGGAGTTCGCGGCGGTGTGGTTCGATGCACAGCCGGGTAACGCCCATCGGATGGCGGAGCAGCTTCGTGCGGGTATCGAAGCGCTCGCGATCACGGCGGCGCCAGCCCATGGCCCGCTGGTGACGGCGTCAGGCGGGCTTGTTCACGTCGAGTCGCCATCATTGGCGACGCGGTCGGCTGACATCAGCGCCGGACTCATCAGCAATGCTGATGCAGCTCTTTACGAAGCCAAATCCGGCGGGCGAAACCAGCTCAGCGTATCCCGCGGGACCGACCCGCTCGGATCCCACGGTGAACGTGAGGTGTCGGAAACCTGAGTCTCCGTAAGGCGCAGGTTGCCGATGCTGCGCTGCTGGCGGCGACAAGCTAACCCGCCTGACGAAGTTCCTCGATGCGAATCTTCCACGTCGCCGGCCCGGTCTCGTGGACGGATTCGCCGGTGCTGTCGACTGCGACAGTGACCGGCATGTCCTTGACCTCGAACTCGTAGATGGCCTCCATGCCGAGGTCTTCGAAAGCGACCACGCGTGACCCGACGATGGCCTTGGACACGAGATAGGCCGCGCCGCCGACGGCCATCAGGTACACCGACTGGTGCCGTTTGATGGCCTCACGGGCAACCGGGCCGCGCTCGGCCTTGCCGACCATGCCCAGCAGGCCGGTCTGCTCCAGGATGTAGTCGGTGAACTTGTCCATCCGCGTCGCGGTGGTGGGGCCGGCCGGGCCCACCACTTCATCGCGGACCGGATCAACCGGCCCGACGTAGTAGATGAAGCGGCCGCTCAGGTCCAAACCATCCGGCAGGCCTTCACCGGATTCCAGCAGCCCGGTCAGGCGCTTGTGCGCCGCGTCGCGGCCGGTGAGCATCTTGCCGTTGAGCAACAGGGTTTCGCCTGGCTTCCAGCTGCGGACGTCCTCGGCGGTGACGGTATCCAGATCGACACGCCGCGAAGCGCCGCCGCCGTCACGGCTCACGACCGGCCAGTCGTCCAGCGACGGGGGTGTTTGCAGCGCCGGCCCGGATCCGTCCAGCACGAAGTGGGCGTGGCGGGTTGCGGCGCAGTTCGGAATCATCGCCACCGGCAGGTTGGCCGCGTGAGTCGGGTAGTCGCGAATCTTCACGTCCAGCACCGTGGTCAGGCCGCCCAGACCCTGGGCGCCGATGCCGAGCGCATTGACGGCATCCATGATCTCCAGCCGCAGTTCTTCCGCACGTGTCTGCGCCCCGCGATCTCGAAGGTCCTGGATATCCACCGGATCCATTAGCGACTCCTTGGCCATGACCATGGCTTTTTCAGCGGTGCCGCCAATGCCGATGCCGAGCATGCCCGGAGGACACCATCCGGCGCCCATGGTCGGCACGGTCTTGACCACCCAGTCGACGATGGAATCCGACGGATTGAGCATCACGAACTTGCTCTTTGCCTCCGAGCCACCGCCCTTGGCCGCAACCTGCACATCGACCGTGTCACCGGGCACGATTTCCATATGGATCACGGCAGGCGTGTTGTCGCGCGTGTTCTGCCGCTTGCCTGCGGGGTCGGCAAGAATCGACGCCCGCAGTACGTTATCCGGATGCTGGTAGGCGCGGCGCACGCCTGCATTGATCATGTCCGTGAGTGACAGATCGGCCTCCCACTGCACATCCATGCCGACCTTGATGAACACGGTGACGATGCCCGTGTCCTGGCAGATAGGGCGCTTGCCCTCGGCGCACATCCGCGAGTTGATCAGGATCTGCGCCATGGCGTCCTTGGCGGCGGGGTTCTCCTCGCGCTCGTAGGCCGCATGCACCGCCTGGATGAAGTCCAGCGGGTGGTAGTACGAAATGAATTGCAGCGCGTCGGCGACGCTATCGATCAGGTCGTCCTGACGGATGACGGTCATGCGGTTCTCCCGAATGGAATGCATTTTCGGGCGCGGATTGTAGGCGATTGCGGGGCCGGCGGCAGACCGACCCCGCCCCGCGCCGCCCAACCGCTAGCAGGTCATGTTGAGCTTGATCCGCGTTTTCGGGTTGAAGTACTTGATCGTCGCCTTCTTGAAATTCATGTCGACGAACAAATTGCAGTAGTACTCGCCCTTGCGCCAAGCCATCGAAACGCTGCTGTTGTTGGAGTAGTTCAGTTCAAAACGGCCATCGAAGGCCGGGTACGTATTGCGGAACTCCATCAGCTTGAGTAGCCGCTTGACCACCGGCCGCTGCACCGCTTCCTCGACCTCATCGTGAGTGTAGAACTTACGATTGATGTCGCGCAGTTCACCCGTGCGCTTCATCAGCATGTCGTCGTTGATCCCTGCGAGCAGACCGACGTAGTACACCTGCGGAATGCCGGGCGTGAAGAACTGGATAGCCCGCGCGCAGATGTAGGCGTCATCGTTCTGCTTGATTGCATCGTAGAAGGTGCAGGTGAGCTGGTAGATCGCGCCAACACTGTGCACATTGGCAGCCGAGCGTCGCAGGATGGGATCAGCCGAACGATCCTGCACGTTGTCGACCATCGCCTGGATCTTTTCCTTGGGCAGAATGCCCTCCACATCGGGAATGCAGATGCCGTCGTGCGTGTCGAGCACGGTGCACTGGTTGCGCGGGCAGACCCGCAGCCAGTTCTTGAGGTATTCGGTGTTGTTATCCAGCAATGTGTAGAGCAGCAGCGGCGGCAGGGCGAAGCCGTAAGCCCACATGCCGCGGTTGGCGATCGCGAACTGGTAGCTGGAATGGTCGTGGACCTCGGGCAGCACCTCCGCGTTGTGCTCGCGGGCCACGTTGTTAATCCATTCCAGAATTTCGTAGACGCGTGGCTCGACCAGAAAGCAGCTCGTGCCGATGATCTTGGTGGTGTAGCCGAAGGCATCCAGCCGGAACAGTTTGACCCCACGCGCGGTGAGGAACTGGATGTATTCCTCCATGAGCGCGTAGGTTTTCTCGCTCTTGTAGTTCAGGTCGATTTGATGCTCGGTGAAGGTGCACCAGACTTGGCCGGTGGACCCGTCGGCAAACTCGACTTCGCGAAACGGTTCCTTCTCCTTGCGGATGTGGATCTTGGCCATGTCATCCGACGTGATCTCGCCCATTTCATGGATATGGACAAACAGATCCGCGTACTCTGACTTGTAACCCTTCTGGACGAAATCCTTGAACTCTTCGGACTCGTCCGACGTGTGGTTCAGCGTGAGATCCAGGCACAGATCGTATTTTTCCGAGATCCGCTCCACGTCGTCCCAGGAGCCATAGTTCGGGTCGACTTCCTTGTGCGTCAGCGGCGAAAAGCCGCCGTCGGCGTTGGACGGGTAAATCGGCAGGATGTGAACACCGCCGACGGCCTTGGAGAAGTACTGTTCAAGAATGCCGTAGAGGTCGGCAAGGTTGTCGCCCATCCGATTCGGGTAGGCGATGAGTTGCACCTGATTCTTGAGCATCGACAGCGTCCTTATGACAGTGAGTAACGGATCGTCGATGAGGCCGAGTCGCCATCCGGTCGCACCGCAAAGTCCCGACGGGACCCGGCGCCTCACAGACTTGGTTGCAATGACTCTACCGTCAGCGGCCGCGTGTTGCGAACCCGAATGGTTAGGCCGGCGGGTTTATACTTTCGGCTTCACGGAATCGGAGCGAAGCCATGCGAACACTGTTCGGACTGCTGATGATTGGATTGATGCTGCTGCCGAATGTCGCGCAGGCTCAGGCGCGGCACGACGGTCGGTTCGACGGCATTGAGTACTTCGGCGATTCCAGCGAAGGCTTTTTTGGCGATCCGTCATCCGGCTATCACGGCATGCCGCTGCGCGAACTCGATGAACCCGTTCGTCGCTATCGTGTGGCCAAGTCCTCTGACACGCCTTATCTGACGATCTCGCCGGAGCGGGTGATCCAGTTTGATCCCGATATTTACGGGGACTGATCAGGGCCGAACAAAGACCGGACCTTCCAGCTTGCGGGGCATCGCCTCGCCGGTTTCCGAGCGCAGACCCTGGTTAATGATGACCACGTAGCGGCCGGCGGGCAGCGCGGTGGTCTGCACCAAGGCTGGATTGCGCCCGCTGCTCCAGCTCACCTCAATCGCTTCGCCCGAATCATTCAGCACCCGGACCTGGGATGCCACGGCGTCGAGTGAGGCCGGCGGCGCGGTGAACAGCAACGCGATGCCATGGCTGTCGGACTGAGCTTGACCCGCGAACCGCAGGCTTAGCTCGCCCGCGGGGGCCGGGTTTGGCCACCAGGGCTTGAGGTCCAGAGCGGACGGTTTCGGCGCCGGTCGGCGCGCCGGTGCGCTGCGTTCGGGTTGTGCGGGTCGGTTCGCTGACGAGGCTGTTGCTGTGGGGGCGGGCGGTGCCGAAGCTTTCGGTTTTGGTGGCGCCGGGCGTGGACTCGGCTCGGGTGTAGCGACGGTCTCAACGGGTTCATCGGCGCTCGTCTCGTCGGCAGATGCCTGCTGATCTTCGTCGGCCGGTGCGTCATCGCTTGCCGACTCGCCGGCATAACCCGTGACGGAATCGACGTATGCCATTAGCTCGTCGGTGGCGATATCGCGTGCGATCTGATCGGCGATACGTTCGGCCACGCGCTGCGCTTCGCGGGCGGCGATCTGTTGCGAGCCCGATAAAGTGTTCAGTGCCGGTGACGGCGAGTCGGCTTTGACGACGCCATCTGGCGCGGCTTCACCGGTGCGTTCGGCGATGGTGCTCCGAGCCGCCTGCCGCGCGGCATCGCGCGCAACACCCGCAGCTACGCGCTCCGCCTCCTCGCGGCCCATGCGCACCGCATCAGCTGCACTGATCGCCTGTTCGTCCTGGGCGGAGGCGAATAGCGATGATGACTGGCCGGTCATGCGGTTCAGGTTGGTCGAGCCCAGTAATAGGATGTCGACGGCCACAAAGACAACAACGGCGACTGCGGCGATGGCAACTAGCGTCAGGAAAGCGCCAATCACCCCACCACGCATGGTTTGGGGATTCGTCATGGAAGACACGGTTCGGATGGAAATGCATCGGCGGACCTGACAGGACGCGCCGGCTGACAACTACAGCTGCGAGGAGACTTCCTCACGGGCGATCTCGGTGGCCACGCGCGCGGCCGTCGCTTCGGCGACCTGCCGGGCGATGCGCCGAATCTCGGCCTCATCAGCCGACACCTGTTTGGACTCCTTCGCGTTGGCGGTCAGCTTCGCCGGCTCGGTGGAGCCAAATATGGCATCGGCATCCACCTGGGTCTCAGCGGTGTCGGAGGCCGAGCGATCGACCAGTAGATCCAGTGCCAACGTTGTGCCGCAGGCGACACCAATCGCCACGAGAAACATGATCAGAGTGCCTATGCGCAGCATGATGTCCCCAGTCCAAATTCTTGATTAGCCGAATCGATGACTGTGCCCAAGCCAGAGGGACGAGTCAATTTGACCTTCGCCCGAACGACCTCGATAAAAAACCCGATCAATCGACCACCCGCCGGGCGTGCCACGAGTCGCGCATAGCGCCGTCTGCTTGGCGTGATCGAGGCAGCACTCTATGCTCGCGCCGCCGCCCGCACAGAGAGCAACATGTACACATTGGCGCGACCCGCTCTGTTCGCCCTGGATGCAGAGTCCGCTCATCGAATCACGCTCGGAGTGCTCAGCCGCGCGCCTGGGCTGACCAGCGCATTCGGACGAGCCGGGGCCGATCCGGTGGAGGTCATGGGGCTGCGGTTCCGAAACCGCCTGGGGCTGGCTGCAGGCCTGGATAAGAATGCCGAGTGCATCGACGCTTGGTCCCGGCTCGGGTTCGGCCTGATCGAAGTGGGGACGGTCACCCCCCGTCCGCAGCCCGGCAATCCCAAGCCCCGCATGTTCCGACTGCCGGAGCACCGGGCGATCATTAACCGGCTGGGGTTCAACAATGCTGGGCTTGACGCGGTATTGGCCAACATCCGTCGCGCGGACCGAGGAGAATCCCGGCTGGGGATCAATCTCGGGAAGAACGCGGTGACGCCGGCCGATCAGGCGCTGGATGACTACCGGATGGGCATGGAGCAGGCGTATACGCTCGCGGATTATCTGACGATCAACATCTCGTCCCCGAACACCAAAGGCTTGCGCGACCTGCAGGGCGGGGCGGCGCTCGACGTCCTGCTGCGTGGATTGTCCATCTGCCGCCGCGAGTTGGCCGACCGGCATGGTCGCCAGGTACCTGTGGCGATCAAGATCGCGCCGGACCTCGAGCCGGATGAGGCGCGCGCCTTGGCAGACGCGGTGATCGAATCAGGCTTCGAGGCGATCATCGCCACGAACACCACGATCCGGCGCGACGCGGTGGCCGGTCATCGATATGCGCAGGAGATGGGCGGGCTTAGCGGCGAGCCTGTCCGCGAGGCCTCCACCAGGATGATCCGTTTGCTGCGCGATCACGTTGGCAGCGCCTGTGCGTTAATCGGCGTCGGTGGCGTCATGCAAGCGGAACACGCTGTGGACAAGCTGAACGCCGGTGCGGACCTGGTGCAGGTGTACACCGGATTCATCTATGCCGGGCCTGGCTTGGTCAAGGCCAGCGTCGAGGCCATGCAACAGTCCGTTTCACTCAAGTGAAACCTTGATACTGCAAGCTATTCGGCTTATTAATGGCGGATTGACTGTCGGTTACCCAAGGGGATGGACGGGACCCGACACGCCAGCTGCACAATACCTACCCATCAAGGATGACTCCATGAAACGTTTGCTCTCTGCGTCGGCGCTTGCCGTCGCCTTCGCCTCGGGCCCCGCGGCCGCCGTCAACACCGACGGCTTCGACATTCCTTATGTGGGTGTGAGCGGCGAGTTTGTCTCGGTGGACTCGATCCGCGAGAACGACGACGGCATCGGTGGCCGCGTACGCTTGGGTTTTCCGTTGGCATACGACAACAGCGCCTTGGAAATCAGCCTGTTCAGCAACTCGCTGGAGCGTGACCTGGACGGCGAGGACGACTACCAGGCAGGCATTTTCGTTGATTACGTCTACGATCTCGCCGGGTTGGTCGGAAACCTGCCGGTCAAGCCGTTTCTGCTAGCCGGTGTTGGCATGACCGAGGACGACATCCTCGCCAACAACGACATTCACCCGGCGCTGAATGCGGGTGGTGGCGTTCTGGTGCCGCTGCCGTTTTTTGGCGGCTTCGCGCTACGCGCGGAGGCTCGCTATCTCGCCCAGTTCAACAGCGAACACTACGACGACGAGAACATGGTCAATGATTTGCGCATCAATCTGGGTGTGCAGATCCCACTGTCGTGGCACTACGGGGCCGCCAAGGCTGAACCGGTGAAACAGGATTGCGACCTCACCGTCATCGATCCCCAGACCGGCCGCACCGACTGCGTCGTCGATACCGATCAGGACGGCGTGATCGATCCGAAAGACAACTGCCCCGGCACGCCCCTGGGCACAGTGGTTAACGCGAGTGGCTGTCCGCTGGCCAAGGCCAAGGACAGCGATAGCGATGGCGTCACCGACACCTTTGATCGCTGCCCGGATAGCGCACCCGGCGCGAAGGTCGATGAGCAGGGTTGCGAGGTGCCAGAGGTCATCGTGCTGCGTGGCGTCACGTTCGAAACCGGCTCGGCCACACTAACGGCCAATGCCGAGATCGTGTTGAACCGCCAAGCCGAGAAGATGCAGGGTCAGCGTGCCACGCTGGTCGAAGTGGCCGGCCACACCGATTCTCGCGGTACTGCCGAGTACAACGAGAAGTTGTCCCAGGATCGCGCCCAGGCCGTGGTTGACTATCTGGTCGCCAAGGGTGTCCCCGCATCACGCCTCACCGCCCGCGGTTATGGCGAGTTCGAGCCGGTGGCCAGTAACGAGACCGAGGAAGGTCGCGAACTCAACCGCCGTGTTGAACTGCGGGTGATCGCCGAGTAAGCAAGCGCGAATGAAAAAAGCCCCGGCTGGTCCGGGGCTTTTTTGTGTCTGGCGGTCGCAGATATCAGACCAGACGATTCATCCCGTTCAGCGCGGCGACGCGATACGCCTCTGCCATAGTGGGATAATTGAACGTCGTGTCGATAAAATGCTGCAACTGGCGCTCGCCGCCGCGCGCCATCACCGTCTGACCGATGTGGACGATTTCTGAGGCCGCTTCACCAAAACAGTGGATGCCAAGAATTTCCAGTGTGTCGACGTGAAAGATCAACTTCAGCATCCCTACGGTTTCGCCGACCATCTGGGCGCGGGCTAGGTGCTTGAAAAAGGCGTGGCCAATTTCGAACGGCACGCCTTCTTCCGCCAGCTCGCGTTCAGTCTTGCCGACCGAACTGATCTCGGGGATGGTGTAGATGCCGGTCGGCATCAGGTCGAAGCGCAACGACCTTGCTTCACCGGACACGATATGTCCGGCCGCAAACCGGCCCTGATCGTAGGCGCTGGACGCCAGCGCAGGAAAGCCGATGACATCGCCGACTGCATAGATGGACGGCACATCGGTCTGATGCTGTTCGTTCACCTTGAGCTGGCCGCGGCCATCAGCTTGTAACCCGACGGCGGCCAGGTCCAGCGAATCGGTGTTGCCGGTGCGCCCATTCGCCCAGAGAAGGTAGTCCGACTTGATGCGCCGGCCCGATTCGAGGTGCAGCACAACATCGTGATCACGCGCCTCGACCCGCGCCATGCGCTCGTTGTGGCGAATGTTCACACCGCGATCGCGCAAGTGGTAGGACAGGGCTTCGGTGATTTCGTCGTCCATGTACGACAGCAGGCGCGATTGCGTGTTGACCAGATTCACGCGGATGCCCAGGTGGCTGAAGATCGACGCATACTCCGAGCCGATGACCCCGGCGCCGTAAACGGTAATGGAGCGCGGGTGCTCCTCGCATTGCAGGATCGTGTCGCTGTCGTGTATTCGAGGGTGCGAAAAATCGAGCTCTGGCGGTCGATACGGACGTGAACCGGTGGCGAGCACGATGGAGTCCGCGGTGATGCGCTGTGTCGGTACGCCAGGCGCCGAGACCTCGATCGTCTGCACATCGACGAATCGGGCCGTGCCCTCGATGAGCGGAACATGGTTACGTTCGTAGTAACCGCGGCGTAGCGCTACCTGACGGCTCACGACGCCGTCAGCGTTGCGCAGGATTTCCGGGTAGGTCAGGTGCAGGTCCTTGCGGAACTGCTGGTACAACGGTTCCCTGCGGATTTCGGAGTAGCGTCGGGCGGCGTGCCGCAATGCCTTGCTCGGAATCGTCCCCCAATGCGTACAGCCGCCGCCCACATCGATGTAGCGCTCCACCACCGCAACCGTCTTCCGATTCTTTGCGGCCATCATGGCGGCGCCTTCGCCACCTGGGCCGCTACCGATTACCAAGACGTCGTAGTGCGAGCTGCGCTTCACCAAAATCCCATCTCCAACTCATTAAATTCGCGTTAAATCATAGCACTGCAGAGGGTTGTTCAGATCGCGTTAACCGTTCGTTTACCGATGGTGTGTGATATAAACGCCACGTAAATATTCGCTTTCACGGAATTGAGGATTTCGCATGTCGAACGGCTTCGGCAGTCAACTGGCGTATTTCTCGGAGCAGCAGTGCGGCCGCCAGTGGCGGACGTTTCTGTCGGCCTTGGCCGAAGAGCTTGCCGAGCAGATGTCGGACGATGAGATTCAGTCCTTTATGTACGTGCTTGGCCGGCGCATGGGTGCCTCGGTGGAGCCGGGCGAAGCCGAAACATTGGAAGACATGGAGCAGGCTGCCAATGCAATCTGGTCAGACTGGAACTGGGGCCTTGTTCGTTTCAAGGATGTCCAGACCAGTTTGGAGATCGTGCATGACTGCGCGCCGTTTCGTGTGGCGTTCGGAGAATCAGGCGTCACTTGGTCTGGCGCCTTGCTGGAAGGCATCTACAGTCGCTGGTTCGAGGCCTTTGGCGCCGGCGACGATCTAGTGCTCCGGCAGATCGAAATAGAAGAGGGGGAGATCGACAGTTATCGATTCCGGCTTGCGCATCGATCGATGTTCGGTTGATGTGCGCCCAATTCTAGGAGTCGCAGGTGAGTAATAAAGGCGAAGACGTCAAACAGCTATTCGCCCACCTTGGACTTGATCCGTCCAGCTATCGCGATCTCAAGGGCGAAGGTGACAAGGACGAGGTCGAGGGCCGGGTGGGGAAGAAGCGCACGGCGCCCGCCAAACCGGACGAGCCGGTCGTCGATCCCGATGCCTATCCACCGCCTCCGCGTGTTCAGCAGGCTGAATCAGCCCCGGTGCCCGAAGAACCCATCGGCTCGGCCGCGCCAGAAGCGGTGCCGGAACCTGCGCCGAAGAGGACGGAACCTGTCGTGGATGAAATTGTTGAGCCCGAGGCGGAGCCTGAGGCTGAAGAATTGGCACTAGTAGACGCGATGCCGGATCGGTGGTCGTTGTTGGCCTCATTGGGGCAGCAGGAATTTCCAGTCGCTGATATTCCCGAAGAGCCGGCAGAGCTTGGCGAATGGAGCCAAGCAGTCCCCGGCGGTGTCAGCGAGGAGCAGGACACGCCCCGCCTGCGTCGGGCTGGCAGCCTGGCGGCGTTGGTGCGCGGCACGGAACGCGTTGCACAATCGGCGCGGCAGCTCGTCTCGGGCGATGATGACGACACCGATGAGGCACCTGGCCCGGTCTCAGAGCAGACCCCCGAGGTCCAAGCGGCACCAGCAGCCGCAGCACATCGGTCGGCACCGCTAAAGTCTGAGTCCATCCCAGCAGCCGAAGGGGCCGCTATGAATTCATCGTCTGAAGCGCGAGAAGCCAGCGATTCGGAAGAGTCATCTGCGCGGCCCGTGAGGCCCACCAGTGGTGCAATTGCCAAACTGATGGGTCGTCTGGGTCAGCCACCGGCGCAGCGCAGACCGGACGGCGCCAAGTTGAAACTACACTATGAACGTCGACAAGCACCCGTGGTGGCAGAGACTCACCTGGATCAAAGCCTGCCTTCAGTTTTTGGGCGTCTTGAAAAGTCACGAGTCGACTAAGCCGCAACAATTATCCGAACAGCCGGAAACGGAACAAGGACATCAGGGGACTATGCTGGGGAAGTCGAACAAGCGGCCCAAGCGCATTGCCGTCGTGTCGCCCAAGGGCGGCGTAGGCAAAACCAC
The DNA here is from genome assembly GCF_964229365.1 of Abyssibacter sp. Taxonomy (NCBI): domain Bacteria; kingdom Pseudomonadati; phylum Pseudomonadota; class Gammaproteobacteria; order Chromatiales; family Oceanococcaceae; genus Abyssibacter; species Abyssibacter sp. The sequence continues at coordinate 47,736 of NZ_CAXRDQ010000054.1, forward strand.
CGTCACCGCGAATCTGGCCGAAGCGCTGGTGGGGCGTGGTCATCGCGTCTGCGCGGTCGATCTGGATGCGCAAAACGCATTGCAGTTCCATCTGTCGTCCGATCCGGTCGATCCGGCAGGGCTCGCTTCTGCGACCTTGCGCGCGGATGATTGGAGCAGCGTGACCCGGCAGGGCATCGACAAGCTGCGATTCCTGCCATACGGATTCCTGTCTGAAGCGCACCGCGCTCGATTCGAGGCGGCCGTTGTCGACGGCCCCGCCTGGCTTTCCGATGGGCTATCCACCGTCGATGCGAAGAACATCGACTTCACGGTTTTCGATACGCCGCCTGGCCCGTCGGAGTTCCAGCGCGCTGCGGTCGAGCTTGCGGATCTGGTCATTGTCGTCGTGTTGCCCGACGCCGCATCGTTTATCACCGTGCCCACGGTGGAGCGCACCATCGAATCGTACGCAGGGACAGCAAGTCGGGACTTCAAGGGGCTGTTCTTCCTGGTCAACCGGATGAACGAGGGCCGGGTCCTTTGCAGGGACGTGCGCGCGATGCTGTCCCAGCGCCTTGGTGAGCGTCTGGTGCCAGCGGCTGTTCGATTTGACGCGGCGGCCGAGGAAGCTCTGGCCGCGCAGCAAACCGTTCTGGCCTATGAGCCCGAAGGCCGAGCGGCCACCGATTTCGACGCGTTGGCCGCCTGGATGGAGCAAACACTGCGATGAGCGATGCGTCGGTGGGTGCGGAACAGTCATCGCTGACTCCAGAGGCTGAATGGCGCCGCACCGGTGGTGCCATGCGTTATATCGACGCGCTGGCGGGTCTCGGCGTGTGGGAGTCACGGCTGGCCCTGCTGTTCGCTGTGGTCATCGCCGCCGCACCTTGCTGGGTGATCATCACAACCCCGGTCGGCCTGGGCTGGCAGGCGCTATTCGCGCTGGGCTCCTTCGCGTTGTGTTCGTGGATGCGCCGCTACGAGGGCCATCTGATTTCGATCGCGCTGATGACGATCTCGTTGCTGACCTCGTTCCGGTATTTCTACTGGCGCGTCACCGAAACCATCGGGTTCGGTACGCCCGGCGTGTCGTACGTGGATTTGTTTTTCGCTGTCGGCCTCGTGCTCGCGGAGTTTTACGCCGTACTTGTGCTGATCCTGGGTTACTTCCAGGTGCTGTGGCCGTTGCACAGGCGTCCGTACCCGCTACCCGAAGATACAAGCCAGTGGCCGACGGTCGATGTGTTCGTGCCGACCTATAACGAACCCATGGAGGTTGTTCGACCGACGGTGTTGGCGGCGCTGCAAATCGACTGGCCTGAAGACAAGATCAAGGTCTATGTCCTCGACGATGGCTGCCGTGACGAGTTCGGCGTCTTCTGCGAAGAAGTGGGGGCCGTGCATCTGCCACGCAAGGAATCCACGCACGCCAAAGCCGGCAATATCAACAAGGCCTTAACGAAAACCTCGGGTGAACTGGTCACGATTTTCGATTGTGACCACATTCCGACCCGATCCTTTCTGCAGGTTGCCGTCGGTTGGTTCCTGAAAGACCCGAAGATGGCTCTGGTTCAGCTGCCTCATCATTTCTTCTCGCCGGATCCTTTCGAACGCAACCTGGGCACCTTCAAGCAGGTGCCCAACGAGGGCGAACTGTTTTACGGCCTGCTCCAGGACGGCAACGATTTCTGGGACGCCACGTTCTTTTGCGGTTCCTGCGCGGTGCTGCGTCGCGAAGCGTTGGAAGAGGTCGGTGGCGTCGCGGTGGAGACCGTCACCGAGGATGCGCACACGGCGTTGAAGATGCATCGTCGCGGCTGGCGCTCGGCGTACATCAACGTGGCGCAGGCTGCCGGCTTGGCGACCGAATCGCTATCCGCCCATATCGGTCAGCGAATTCGCTGGGCGCGCGGAATGGCCCAGATCTTCCGTGTCGACAATCCGTTGTTCAAGCGAGGCCTGCGCTTCGGCCAGCGGCTTTGCTATGCGAACGCAATGTTGCACTTCTTCTACGGCTTGCCGCGCATTGTGTTTCTCTCGGCGCCCCTGTCGTATCTGCTGTTCGATGCGAAGATCATTCAGGCGCAGGCGTTGATGATCGCGGCCTACGCACTGCCGCATTTGCTGATCGCTAACATGACCAACTCCCGGCTGCAGGGGCCTTTCCGCCACTCGTTCTGGGCCGAGGTCTACGAGACGGTACTCGCCACCTATATCACCGCCCCGACGCTGCTGGCGCTGATCAATCCGAAGCTGGGTTCGTTCAACGTGACTGCCAAGGGCGGCATCGTCGAGGACGAGTACTTCGACCAGAAAATGGCGATCCCGTATCTCATACTGGTAGCGGCCAATCTCGGCGGTGTGGCGGTGGGTATCGGCCGACTCTTCTTCTGGAGCACACACGAACTCGACACGGTGCTTTTGAATATGATCTGGTCCGGTTACAACCTGATCATTATCGGCGCTGCGCTTGCCGTGGCATGGGAATCCAAGCAGGTTCGGCGCACCATTCGCGTGGACTCGGATCTCGAGGCGGAAGTACGGCTTCATGACGGCACGGTCCTCTCGGCGCGGACGCTAGACCTTTCGGAAGGTGGCTGCGCCGTGCGCATGGAGCAGTCGCTGCAGTTGGAGCGCGGTTCTACCGTGGATGTCTGCGTATTGCCCAGCAAGACCGACGTTGTATGGAATTGCACCGTGACACGATCGGCGGGGGACACCTTGAGCCTGAAATTCGAACCGCTGGACATTGAACAAGAGAAGCACTTGCTTCACTGTATTTTTGGGCGAGCGGATGCATGGGTCACCTGGGCCAGCAACCGTGATGTGGATCATCCAGGTCGGGCATTTATCGAAGTGTTGTCCTTCGGCTACTACGGGGTTTATCGCGTGATCGAAATGTATTTGGGCCGGTTCCTCTCTGGCATGCGGGGAGCGGTCTCCAAGTTCGTTCGGCGAATCACTTTCGCCGCGAGCTTGTTAGCGGCGATCGGTGTGTTGGCAACCCTGCATCCAATGTCTGCCGATGCCCAGGGCGCGGCTGGCAACGCCTCTGAGCGTCTGCCACAGGTGATCCGTTCAGTGACGCTGGAAGAACTTAGCGGGGTGCAGGACTCCATTCGATTGCGGGGCATTCAGGGCGAGATTTCATTGCCGGTCTCGGTTCGGGATGACGAGGTGATCACCAAGGCAGAGATGACCCTGCGCTATGCCCATTCGCCGTCGCTGGTCTTCGATCTATCTCATATCAATGTGTTCGTAAACTCCGAGCTGGTCACAACGATTCCTCTCACAGAGCAATCTGCCAGTGGCGGTGAGCGGACATTCAAGCTCGACCCGCGGTTATTCGTTCGCTACAACACGATTCTGCTGCAGTTCATTGGGCACTACACGTATGAATGTGAAGACCCTGCCCATACCTCGCTTTGGGCCAATATCAGCAAAACCAGTTCCCTGACGCTAACTACTCAGCCGCTGAAGCTGGCGAATGAACTCAATTTGTTGCCTCAGCCGTTCTTTGACCGGCGGGACCAGGCCATGTTGGAGTTGCCGTTTGTGTTCTCCGGCGAGCCGAGCATCGAGCAGATGAAAGCGGCGGGTATTGTGGCTTCGTGGTTTGGGGCGCAGGCGGCCTATCGGGGTGCCAAATTTCCGGTGTCCACCAACGGCGAACTGCCGGACGGCCATGCTGTAGTGATCGGGACGGCCGGAAGCCGCGTGGGCGGGCTGGCGATTCCGAGCAATGGTGAGTCCACAGTCTCCATCGTCGACAACCCGACGCATCCCACATCCAAGCTGTTGGTTGTGTCCGGCAATTCCGGTGAGGGATTGATCACCGCTGCGCGTGCACTCAGCCTGGGGGCGGAGGCCTTGGCGGGCCGTTCCGCCGTGATCCGCAATCTGCAGGAGCCAGAACCTCGCGCACCCTACGACGCGCCGCGTTGGGTGCCCACGGATCGTCCGGTCGAGTTCAGCGAATTGGTGCCGAGCCGGGAGCTGGAAGTGCGTGGGCTCTATCCGGACCTGATCCGAGTCAATTTCCATGTGCCGCCGGATTTGTACGCCTGGGAGTCCAAGGGCGTCCCGATGGACCTCAAGTACCGCTACACGCCAACCATCGGGCCGAAGTCGACGCTGAACGTGAACATCAACAACGAGTTCGTTGAGGCGATTCCGTTAGCCAAGGGCGGCGATAGCACATCGGTTCAATCAGAGATCAAGCGGCGCATCCAGATCCCGTTCTTGAGCCAGCTGGAATCGGTCAACGAAACCACGGTGCATATTCCGTACTTCAAAGTCTCCGGTAGCAATCAGGCACAGTTCCACTATTACTTTGAGCGTCAGAAGCTCGGCGAATGTAAGGATGCCGTCCTGGATAACTTGCGGGGCGTGATTGACCCAGGCTCCACCATTGATTTCAGCCAGTTTCCGCATTACACGGCGCTGCCGGAGCTCGCGTTGTTTGCCAATGGGGCTTTCCCCTACAGTCGTCTGGCAGACATGAACGACACTGCGGTTGTTCTGCCGAGGACCTTGTCCTCGGATGAGGTAGCGACCTACTTGTCGGTCATGGGCCATTTGGGCAACGCCACTGGCTACCCGGCAACACGTGTGGCGCTGGTTCAGGGCGGAGATGCCTCGCAACTGAAAGGCAAGCATGTGATCGTGCTGGGAAGTGCCGGTAATCAGCCGTTGCTCGAAACCTGGGCTGACGAGATGCCGCTAAGCCTGGTGGGTGGTACCGCGCGGCTTCGTGTCATCGGTCCGATCGAGCGACTGCTGGGGCGTTGGCGCGGATACGATCTTGATGCCGCTGTGGACCACGCGGGACAGGTCTTGCTGGAAGCGGGCGGTGCACTGGGCGCGATCATGAGCTTCGAGTCACCGGTGTCCAGCGACAAGGCCGTGGTCGTCCTGACCGCAGGCACTGGTGAGCGACTCCGCAACGTGGCGAATCTGCTGCTGGACGCCGGTGATCGTCAGTTCCTGCAAGGTGATCTGGTTCTACTTAACGGTTCCGAGATCAATCACTACCGGCTGGGTAATCAGTTCAAGGTTGGCGGTTTGCCGTTCTTCATGGGCTTGAAGCACTGGTTCTCGACCAAGCCCTTGGGCATGTTGATCCTGATGCTAGTGGTCGCCCTGATTATCGCCGCTGCTGTCTATCGGGCATTGCGTCGCATGGCGCTCGCCCGCCATGAAGGGAAGCGGTAAGGCGGGGATTTCCGTGGGCAGCCTTCGGTGGGGAGCGTCATCTTGTTTGGTGGCGCTTGCCCTGAATTTGTCGGCCTGCGGGTGGTTTGACCAGGATTGGGAGCGCTGGGAGGCGTTCCACAAACATTTCGTGCAGGACGACGGCCGTGTGATCGACCGTACCGACGGCGCTCGGTCAACCTCCGAAGGGCAAGCCTATGGCCTGTTCTTCGCCTTGGTGGCCAACCGTCCAGATGTGTTTGCGAGCGTCCTGTCGTGGACCACTGCGAATCTTGCCCAGGGTGATCTCTTAGAGCATTTGCCCGCCTGGCTCTGGGGCGAACGCGACGATGGAAGCTGGGGGGTCGTTGACCCCAATCCTGCCAGTGATGCAGACCTGTGGATTGCCTACACGCTGCTGGAAGCGGCGCGGCTTTGGGACGTCCAGCAGTACGAAGTCGTCGCGCGTGCCATGCTCGCAAATGTGCTTGAGCATGAAGTCGTGACAACCGGCGATGGCGTCAGCTTGTTGCTTCCAGCACCGCACGGGTTTCGTCTCGAAGACGGTCGGGTCCGATTGAACCCGAGCTACCTGCCCGAGTTCCAGTTTCGATACCTGGATCAGCGGCATCCGGTTGGACAGTGGTCGACATTGTTGGCAAATCACAACAAGTTGCTGATGGCCGTGTCGCAGGGGGCGGGGTTGGCGCCCGACTGGATGATCTTCGGCCCCGATGGCGTCGAGTTTTCTGACGGAAAGCCCATCACGGGCAGTTACGACGCCATTCGGGTTTATCTCTGGGCCGGCATGACACCGGGGTCTGAGGTGTTGTCGGCGCTGGGTGGCATGAGCCGGTTGCTGGCGGACAACAACCGCCCGCCGGAGCGAGTAGACGTACTGAGCGGGGACGTTTTGTCGGGCGGTGGGCCGCTGGGTTTCAGTGCCGCTTTGTTGCCATATCTCAAGGCTTTAGGTGATGATACGGCGATTCGTGCTCAACAATCCTTGATTGAGGAAGCCGATCATGGGGGTCTGCTCGGCGATGTGCCTGCATACTATGACCATGTGTTGTCGTTGTTTGGTGAGGGCCATGCCAATGGCTGGTATGGCATCGACGAATCTGGTCGACTTATTCCGAAGTGGGAGCGTTCATGCTGGTTGATTTTCGGGGATTGCTGATCGCTGCGGTGCTTGCCGCCGCGTGCGTAGGCCCCACGTATGCGCAAAGCGCCGCGGAGACGCGCGTCGCCGAACAAGCGCGTTATTGGGAGAACCGCGGACGCTTTGATCTGGCCCGTGAAGCCTGGCAGAAGTTGTTGCAGTCTGATCCAGAGAATCCGGCCGCGCTGGCGGGGCTTGGGGGCATGGAAGCGCGTGCGGGGCGGCTAGGTGTCGCACAGCAATATCTGGATCAATTGTCTTCCAGCCACCCGAACCACTCTGGTGCGCGTGAACTGCAATCGGCCATTGCCCAGAGCGCGGTCGATCAACAGCGCTTGAATCAAGCGCGTCAGCTCGCTCAGGACGGCCAGTACGACGAGTCTGTGCAGGCCTATCGCGATGCATTTGGGGACGTTAGTCCGGATGGCCGGCTCGCGCTGGAGTACTACCAAACCCTGGCTGGCGCCACGAACGGGTGGGGTGAGGCGCGCAACGGACTGGCCGAATTGGCTAAAACCTATCCGGATCAGCCGGTTTACCAACTCGCGCTGGCACAGCATCTGACCTACCGCGAAGAAACCCGGCGCCAGGGGATTAGCGACTTGGCGCAACTGGTCGATAACGCCGTGGTCGCGGAACAGGCTAAGGCTGGTTGGCGTCAGGCATTGGTGTGGTTGACGCCCAAAGCCGGGGACGAGCGCTACTACCGTGCGTTCCTCAACCGCTTCGGCCAGGACAGCGAGATCTCGCAGCGGCTCGCGTCGCTCGACCGCCCGGTGGAAGCCACCGAAGATGACCTGATCGCCCAGGCCTACCGGAACCTGAATGCTGGTGACCTGAACCTTGCTTACACCGAGTTCCAGGAAGTTCTGCGCCAGGAACCGGGCAGCCCGGACGCCCTCGGTGGTATCGGCATCATCCTGCTGCGCCAGGAACAGTTTTCGGAAGCCGCCCAGTATCTGGAGCGCGCAAAGGCAGCGGATTCGCGCCGCGGTCACCGGTGGACCGAGGCCCTGGACAGCGCCCGGTTCTGGATGACCGTTCGCAGCGGAGAGGCCGCACGCGCGGCCGGCGATCCTGATCGAGCCATTCAGCTCTACGAACAAGCCATCGCAGAACGGCCCAACGAACTCAGTGTGCGCAGCTCCCTGGGTGATCTGTATGCGGAAGCGGGTTATCTGGACCGTGCCGATGCCGCGTACCGTGCGATTCTGGCTGCGCAGCCAGACAACGTGAATGCGTTGCGCGGTCTCATCGGTGTGTTGACCCAACAGGGCCATATGCGCGAAGCGCTGGCCTTGGCTGAACGGGTACCGCAGAGTCTGCGCGGGGAACTGGGAAATCTGGGCACATTGAAGGCCCAGTACCTGCGGGACCAGGCGACCGAAGCCAGCAGCGCCGAGAACTTTGTCGAAGCAGAGCGTTTGCTCAAAGAAGCCTTAATTCTCGATCCCCAGTCGCCGTGGGTACGGCTTGATCTGGCGCGGATATACCAGCGCCAGGGACGGACCCGTGAGGCCAACACCTTGATCGACGGGTTGCTGGATTCGAATCCTCGAATGTCAGAGGCGCTTTACGTCAAAGCGTTGCTGGTCAGCGAGAACCAACGTTGGTACGAAGGCCTGCAATTGCTGGAGCAGGTGCCGTTGCAGTCGCGCACCGACTACATGAACAACCTGCAAAAGCGGCTTTGGGTCCGTTATCAGTCGGAGCGAGCGGCCGTGTTCGCCCGTCTCGGCCGCCCCGAACAGGCAGCGCAGATTCTGCGCCAGATCGAACCGCTGGTTGGCGAGTCTCCAGAATTGTTGGGTGCGTTGGCGACCTCACTCGCCGAGATCGGCGAAGAGGGCGAGGCGCTGCGCTATATGCGAATGGCATTAGCCAGACAGTCCGTGCCCGATCCGGGAACCCGACTGCAGTACGCGTCGTTGCTGTTGAAACTACGCCAGGATGCCGAGTTTGAAGTCCAGGTTGACGACCTGCAGGACGAGCCGAGACTGACGCCCCAGCAGCGCCAGGATCTGGCCAATCTCCAAGTTGCTCACCGACTGCGCCAGGCCGATGTCGTGCGCGAGGAAGGCGACCTGGCGTTGGCATACGAATATCTGCATCCGCTGCTGAAGGTCAACCCAAACGATCCGCGGCTGCTGATGGCCTTGGCGCGTCTATACAGCGATGCCAGGGAATATGACCGAACGCTGGAGATTTACGATCGGGTACTTCGAATCGACCCGGAAAGCATCGATGCCTACAAAGGGGCCATCGCTGCGTCGATTTCCTTGCAGCAGCACGACCGGGCAGGGGCGCTGCTGGATCAGGCCTTGCAGATTGAGCCGGGCAACGCCCGTCTCTATGCTCTCGCAGGCCGCCTATCCAGGATTCGCGGCCAGGATGGCCAAGCGTTGGAATATTTTCGACAGGCGCTGGCGCTCGATGCTGAGAACAACCGCGGCGAGTTGGGGGGCAGCGACAGCTGGCGTCACGCACCCACGCTTTATCTGATCGATCCGGAACGAGCCCAGCTTGGCAGCAACCGTTCGAGCGTGGGCGATTCGCTCGCGCTTGATACCCAGCTTAAGGATGATCGGGCTGTTGTGAGTCCAGGCGCGGCTTCTCAGTCGGTTCGCACCGTGGCCACGAACCGCAGGCTGGACGCGTTTTCGTTCGAGCGAACCGGTGCACCGGCCGACGGCAGCAGTGGCGAACCGCGAGATTCGCCAGCGAGGCTATCGTCGAATCGGTTCGATGCCACATTGGCCCCTCGGATCGAGACGCGAAGGCCCTCTGATTCCAGCGTGTACCCGATTCGCCCTCAAGGTCCTTACGAGGGCGAAATCGTTTATGAGTCCGCGCCCTATGCGCTGGACGAGCAACTGTCCCAGCCGGGGATAGGTCGTAGCAACACTTACGAAACGCTAACCTATCCGAGCTACCAGGGCGCGGCTGTTCCACCGCCGCCGACCTACCCGATCCAGCAGAGAGCGCCGAGTTCGGTTCGCACGCTACCGGCAACGGAGCCCGCACCGCAGCGTCCGGCCGTCATCTATGAATACCCGGCGCGCGAGCCGCTGCGGCCGGCCCCTGTGCAGATCCAACCGCGACGGGCCGCGCGAGTATCCACCGATCCGCGCGACGACATCCTGCGCGAGATTTCCGAGATTCGTGCTCAGCGCAGCGCTTACGGAGCCGGCGGTCTGAGTTTACGGACGCGGGATGGTCAACGTGGTCTGGACGAGTTGACCGACCTCGAATTGCCGGTCGAATTCAGTTTTGCGCCAGCGGCTGGTCGCATTCGTTTGCGCGCCGTACCGGTGTTTCTCGATGCCGGAAATCTGGACGGACGCGAGTTGGCCTTCTTTGGCGCCTTGCCGTTGGTCGAAGGCGTTGTGGCTGGTGACCGCGAGGACTTGAGCTTTTCCCAGGACGACGCTGGCGTTGCCGTTGGGCTGGTCTATGAAGTGGCCAATCTGCGGCTGGACGCCGGCTCGACACCGCTGGGCTTCCGGGAGGAAGATTTGCAAGGCGGTATTCGCTGGGCGCCACGGACAGGGGATCTCATCTGGCAGCTGGACCTTTCGCGCCGTTCGGTCTCCGACAGCCTGTTGTCCTATGCGGGTGCCTTTGATCCGGCGCTTGGCGTGAACTGGGGCGGGGTGATGCGCACCGGTGGCCGTATTGATCTGGCTTACGATGGTGGGCAGTACGGTTTGTATACCAACGGTGCGTTCTACGCGCTGGAAGGCAACAACGTCCAGGACAACACGCAGTATGAATTCGGTGTCGGTTTCTACGGCCGCGCGCTTGAGCGGGACAACATGCGCGTAACCTGGGGTATTAACGCCACCAGCTTCTTTTACGAACACAATCTGCGGTACTTCACGTTCGGCCACGGAGGCTACTTCAGCCCTCAGTTTTATCTGAGCCTAGGTGTACCTGTTGAGTGGGTCGGGCGGGAGAATCGTTGGTCGTATCGGGTGTCTGGATCGATCGGCATCCAGTCGTTCCGGGAGGATGACGCCCCGTATTTCCCGACCAGCGATGCCTTGCAGAACGCCCTCGTCGACTTTCAGCAGAACGAACCAACGCTCCCTGTCGAGTCGACGTATGACGGGCAGAGCTCGACGGGATTGGGCTTTAATTTGGGTGGCGAGCTGGAATACATGCTCGCACCGCAGGTGTCGATTGGCGCCTCGATCGGCTTTGATAACGCGCGAGACTACGAGCAGTTCAATGGGATGGGCTTTTTGAGATATTGGTTCCGGCCGCAAGCGCAGGTGCCGATGCCTCCGAGTCGCCTTGTCCCCGATTGGGTAGGAGATCCAACATGAAAGCAATTCTGAACGGCGTGACGGCCGCCATCGCCATCGCAAGCGCCTGCGGGACGTTTGCCGCAGTGGCTGCCGAAGGCGAATCACTGCTCCCAAACCGCAATCCGTTTGTTTCTTCCGCGGCACCTCGTATGCAGGAAACGCAGGTGGCGCAGCGGGTACAGGCAGCTTATGGACCGCAGACCTTTCAGTCGCTGGGCCGTCGCAACATGGCCGAAGGCGACATTGAAGGCGCCGAGCAGCGGTTCGCCGAAGCATTGGAGATCAATCCTTTTGATCCCGTTGCGCTGAACAACCTCGCTGCTGCCAAAGCCGAGCAGGGCGATTACCACACGGCTTTGGAACTGCTAGAGCGGGCCGAACGCCTGGCTCCGCAGAATGTCGATATCGCGGCGAATCTCGCTCGCCTTCGAGGCTGGGTCAACTACTACGCCGGCAATGAACTGCATCCTGCTGCCCGGATTGCTGTGCCCGAGGCCCGCCTCACCGAAGGTTTGCCGCCACCGCCGCCGGCGCTATGGGATCCGCAGCAGGCCCGGCCTCGTATCGTGCTTCCACCCAATCAACGCTACGGCGCGGTTTCGCCCTAGAAAACCCGTCAGCGCCAGGTTGCGACTAGCCGTGTTCGAGATCGTCAAACAATTGACTGAACTGGCTGGTGATCTTGTGCTTCGGGTCCAGCAGGACCAGCGGCTGGCCGCGGTCATGTGATTCGCGAACCTTGACCGACGGCGCCAGTCGCGTCTGCAGCACGGGAAGACCTTCGTCCACGAGATCCTGGACGATGCGCTGGGGCAACCGTGCCCGCGCCTGGAATTGGTTGGCGACGATGCCGTCCAGCTCCAGTTCTTCGTTATGGTCCGCTCGGATCTCGGCGATGTTGTCGAGCAGCACGTACAAGGCCTGACGAGCAAAATCGTCACAGTCAAAGGGAATGAGCACTCGATCCGCCGCGATCAGTGCTGAGCGACTGTAGAAGTTCAGTGCGGGAGGGGTATCGATGAACACCGCGTCGAATCCACGCAGCTTGTCCAGCGCTTGCCGGAGCTTGTAGATCTTCTGCCTGGATTCCAGTTTGGGTTGGAGGTGTTCCAGGGCGGGATCACCCGGGAGTACATAGAGCCCGTTGAGCTGAGACGCGACCAGATACGGTTCCAGCCCGCGTGACTGTAGGCTGAACGACAACGTGCCCTCGAAGAAATCGCCGATCGTGCCTTCGCTGGAGCCCGCGAGATCGCCGAGCAAGTACTGTGTTGCGTTGCATTGCGAGTCCAGATCCAACACCAGCGTCCGCAACCCACGTGAGGCTGCGATGGCGGCGAGGTTGCACACGATGGTGGTCTTGCCAACGCCACCCTTCTGATTGAATACCACGCGTCTCATGACAGCCTCTCTAGCGGAGTTGCACCAGTGTTGGGTGCTGTGCGAAGCATCCAACACTCATGCCACTCGGTACGGATAACGAACACTGGTGAAAAAAAGGCCCCGCGACTGCGGGGCCTTTCGAGTCGCGACTAATCGCTTACGCGGCTTTGGCGAGATCGCGCAGCACGTAGTGCAGGATGCCGCCATTGCGGTAGTAATCCCACTCCTTCGGCGTGTCGATTCGAACCTTGGCCTCAAAGGAAGTGGTCGAGCCGTCTTCAGCGGCGGCCTTGACGGTCACGAACTTGGCGCCTTCTTCGAGCCCTTCGATGTCGAAGGTTTCCTTGCCGGTGAGTCCCAGGGAGTCGGCGCTTTCGCCGTCCTTGAAGCACAAGGGCAGCACGCCAAAGCCCACGAGGTTGGAGCGGTGAATACGCTCGAAGCTCTGGGAGATGACTGCTTTGACGCCCAGCAGCTGGGTACCTTTGGCGGCCCAGTCGCGGGACGAACCGGTACCGTATTCCTTGCCCGCGAGTACGACCAGTGGGGTGTCCTGCTCCTGATATTTCATCGCGGCGTCATAGATGGTCATCTGCTCGTCGGCCGGCTGAAAATGCGTCCAACCGCCTTCTGTGCCGGGAGCCAGCTGATTACGCAAACGGATATTGGCGAAGGTGCCGCGCATCATCACTTCATGGTTGCCGCGGCGTGAGCCGTAGCTGTTGAAGTCGACCGGCTTGACGCCTTTGCTCTGCAGATATTTTCCGGCCGGGGAATCAGCGGCGATGTTGCCGGCGGGCGAAATATGATCCGTGGTGATCGAGTCACCGAGCAAGGCTAGGCATCGGGCGCCGGCAATCGGTTCGATGGAACCGGCTTCCTTCGCCATGTTGACGAAGTAGGGTGGGTTCTGAACATACGTCGAGTCGTCTTCCCACGCGAAGCGGTCACCTTCTGGCGTATCCATGCCACGCCAGCGAGCGTCACCTTCGAAGACGGAGCCGTAGCTGGCCTTGAACATTTCCGAGGACAGCGAGGTGCTGATCAGGTCCTGGATTTCCTTTTGAGTCGGCCAGACGTCCTTCAAGTACACGTCGTTGCCAGCGCTATCCTGTCCCAGGGGGGACTCGACCAGCGAGCTCGTCACCGAACCGGCCAGCGCGTAGGCGACCACTAGCGGTGGCGAGGCCAGGAAGTTCATGCGGACATCAGCATGCACCCGACCTTCGAAGTTGCGGTTGCCAGACAGCACCGAAGTGGCGACCAGGTCGTGTTCGTTGATTGCCTTGGAAATGGTCTCCGGCAGCGGGCCTGAGTTGCCGATGCAGGTTGTGCAGCCATAGCCGACGACGTGGAAACCGAGCGCCTCCAGATCATCCATCAGGCCAGCCTTGACCAGGTAGTCGGTCACGACCTTGGAACCGGGTGCCAGCGACGTCTTGACCCAGGGCTTGACGTTCAGGCCTTTGGCCCGCGCGTTGCGGGCCAGCAGCCCAGCACCGATCAGCACGGCAGGATTAGACGTGTTGGTGCAAGAGGTGATCGCAGCGATGACGACCGCGCCGTCCTTTAGCGTGAACTCCTGACCGTTGTAGGTGACCTGCGCTTCGCCGGTGGAGGTGTCGGAGCCCACGGCCACACCACCGCCGCCTTCGTCTTCCAGGCGCGCCTCGGCACCGGACTTGGCGTCGCGCTCGTCCGCGAACTTGACGACTTCCTTCTGGTACAGCGAGGCCATGTCCTTGAGCAGCACACGATCTTGCGGACGTTTCGGGCCGGCGAGGCTCGGCTGGACGGTGGACATGTCCAGTTCCAGCGAATCCGTATAAACCGGATCCGGCTGGCCGTCGATGCGCCACATGCCCTGTTCCTTGGCATAGGCTTCGATACGCGCAATCTGATCCGCATCGCGGCCGGTGAGCTCCAGGTAGCGAATGGTTTCGCCGTCCACCGGGAAGATGCCGCAGGTGGCGCCGTATTCCGGTGCCATGTTGGCGATGGTCGCGCGATCCGCCAATGGCAGATCGGCGAGGCCGTCGCCATAGAATTCGACGAACTTGCCGACCACGCCCTTCTTGCGCAGCATTTCGGTGACGGTGAGTACCAGGTCCGTCGCGGTCGTGCCTTCCGGCAGCTTGCCGTTCAGTTTGAAGCCGATGACCTGCGGAATCAGCATCGTGATCGGCTGACCGAGCATGGCCGCCTCGGCTTCGATGCCGCCCACGCCCCAGCCAAGGACCCCGACGCCGTTAATCATCGTGGTGTGCGAGTCGGTGCCGACGACCGTATCCGGATAAGCCACTCCATCGCGGTCGAAAATGACGCGCGCGAGGTATTCCAGGTTGACCTGGTGGACGATGCCGGTATCCGGTGGCACGACCTTGAAGTTCGAGAACGCGCCTTGGCCCCAACGCAGGAAGGCATAGCGTTCCTTGTTGCGATCAAATTCGATCTTGGCGTTCAGATCCATGGCGTCGTCGGACCCGAAGTGGTCGACCATCACCGAGTGGTCGATGACGAGTTCGGCTGGAGACAGCGGGTTGATCTTGTTCGGATCACCGCCCATTGCCTGCATGGCATCGCGCATGGCGGCCAGATCAACGACCGCCGGGACGCCGGTGAAATCCTGCAGGATCACGCGCGCTGGCGTGAAGGCGATTTCCTGGGTCTGTTCGGCGGTGGCGTCCCATTGAGCCACGGCCTTGATGTCATCGGCGGTGACATCCTTTCCGTTTTCGTTGCGGAGAAGATTCTCAAGCAGGATCTTCATGGAGTAGGGCAGTCGTGAGACCTTGTAATCGCTCTCCAGAGCATTGAGGCGATAGATCTCATAAGACTTGCCGCCGACATCTAGGTTGCCGCGGGCGGAAAAGCTGTCACTCATATGCAAGTTCTCCCAAGAACTCGTGTGAACCGAGGGTGGACCATTTCGGGGGCGCGATTATAACGCCTCATTAGTCTTGATGACGGCGCCGCCGAGACAACGTCGACCATCGTAGAAGACAACGTACTGTCCCGGCGCGATTGCCCAGGGCGACTCGTCGAAAAACACACGTAAACACTCACCGTCGTCCAGCATGGCTGGCCGCACCTCGCAATCCAGTAATGGCTGGCGATGACGGATGCGGGCCTGAAGGCGATGCGGCAGGGCCGGCGGCTCGCCAATCCAGTGAATGTCGCTCGCGAGGAGCTGACGGCCGGACAAGGCGGGATGCCGGCGGTCCTGGGTGACGATTAGCGTCCTTGTTCCGAGGTCTTTGCCGCAGACGAACCAGGGCGCCTCTGGCGCACCGGCGACCCCGCCGATGCCAAGTCCGCGGCGTTGTCCGGTCGTGAATCGCCAAAGTCCGCTGTGCTGTCCCACGCTGCGGCCCTGATCATCCGTGATCAGGCCGGGCTGATCGGGTAGGTGATCGCCGAGAAAGTCGGCGAAGTTTCGTTCGCCGATAAAGCAGATTCCGGTGGAATCCTTGCGATTGTGATTCGGCAGGCCGATCGATTCGGCGATGGCGCGCACCTCCGGTTTCTTCAATGCGGCCAGAGGGAACTCGACCTGCTTTAGTTGGTGGCTACTGACCAAGGCGAGAAAATACGTCTGATCCTTGCCTTCGTCGGCCGCCCGATAAAGCAGGCCGTCGCGCGTGTCCGCGTAGTGGCCGGTCGCGATGCGGTCAGCCCCGAGGCGCAGTGCGTGCTCGCGGAATGGCGCGAACTTGATTTCACGATTGCACAGCAGGTCGGGGTTGGGGGTGCGTCCGGCCGCGTACTCGTCCAGAAAATACTGAAAGACCCGCTCCAGATACTCGCGGGAGAAATCGGCGCGATGCAGCACGATTCCGAGTTGATCCGCGACCGCTTGGGCCGACTCGAAATCCTCCGCCGCCTGGCAGTAGCCCGTTTCGTCTTCGGCCCAATTGAACATGAACAGGCCCTCAACTTCATGGCCTGCTTCGAGCAACCGATGCGCTGCGACAGCGGAATCTACGCCCCCGGACAGGCCGACGATCACACGGCTCACGGCGCCAGATGCTGGATCAGGTCAAGCGGGTGGCGAACGCCGGCCATCCAATCGTCGACGGACCGCAACACCATTGGGCTACGCAGCGGAGCGGCCGCACTGCGCAGGGTCTCCGGTTCGGCCCAGAACGCTCGCACGATTCCCTCATCCAGTGCGTGATCAGCCGGTTCTGGATCGACCGTGCCGGTGAAAGTCACGCGCAGAAACGTAGGCGGTGCTGGGTCGTCGTGGTCGGTAGGGCGTGCCCAGACATACACGCCAATAAGTGCAGTTGGGTGGAATGTGTAGGCGGTTTCTTCACGGGTTTCACGAACGACTGCGTCGATCAGCGATTCGCCCGGTTCCCAATGACCCGCCGGCTGGTTCCAAGCGAGGCCGTGTCGGGTCTGCTCCTCCACCAGCAGGAATCGGCCGGCTTGTTCGGCCACAGCCGCCACGGTGACATGCGGATGCCAGCTCACAGCTGGCCTTGTTGTCTCAGTGGGTACCAACCCTGCGCATCGGGTCGTCCCAGTGACCCGCTGATGAGATTTCCGAGCACCGGATCCGCCGAAGATCGGAGTTTCAGGCGACCGTCCAGGGTGTAGCTGCGGCTAACCGGGTCGACACGTACCGTGCCTTCCAGCGCGACCGGGCCGCCCGTATCGGCGAGCGTGCCGACCAGCGCCTGTTCTTCCAGAACGAACTGGGCTTCAAAATCACCGAGCTCATAATTTTTCGGACCAAAGGCCCAAGCGAGGTCCTTGATGGTCACCGTACCGTCGACGGCGCCGAACTGCTTGGACGACAGCTTTAGCGACCGGACATCCAGATTCGCGCCACCGCCGATACCGATGCCACCCAGCTCGGCAAGCCCCAGCAGGTCCGCGATGTTGAAGCGGCCTTGCAATGCACTGACATGCACCGTACCCCAGGGGGTGACCGAGACTTCGCCGATCACCGGGCCGCGCGCCACGTCCGCCTGCACGATGCCACCGAACTGAAGCAGCAGCAGCTTCCATGGCCGCCAGGTCCACTGAGCATCTTCGGCAATGGTTAGCGTCTGGTAGGCGATGCTGTTGACGCGGGCGCTGACCACGGTCCCGTCCAGTCCATGCAGGGTGACCGGAGAATCGGCGGGAGCGACCCAGCCGTATACGGTGCGGACCGGCAGGAAAATCACCAGTCCGATCACCAACGCAACGAGGAATGTGGCGACCAGGCGCATCATTGCCGTGCCAATCCGAGTCTGGCCTCAACCTGACCGGGCGCACTCTGGGCGCCCATGTCGGCCGAGTCGACCACCATCCCATGCCGGGTTTCAAGCTGGTGCAGCCAGCGCACGGTTCGGTTGAACTCCACCCCTTCCAGCCAGATGCGAACCCGATCGTCGCCCTCAGGCTGAACGCGCCGTACGCCCTGCCCGAGGCCGGCGGCCTTGCCGGTTTGATCCACAACGGCCAGCAACGAGCGATTCTGGGCGCTGATTGGGGCCGCACCAGCACTGCTGCGGCCAAGTGCCTGTCGTGCCAAAGGCGTCGCGGCGGCCAGCTCGGCGGCCAGCGCTTGCTCTGCTGCAATCTGCGTTGTCGCCTGTTCGCGGGCTTTGGCCAGCGGTTCCCAGACCAACAGGTAGTACATCACCACCGCCAGCACCGCGGCGCCGGTTGTCACCAATAGACGCTCGCGTGGTTCCAAGGCCAGGTAGCGGCCCTTGAGTTGTTCGAGTGCTGGCGTCATGCGCGCGTCACCGGTGCCAGGCGAATCCGAACCTTGACGCCGTCGCTGGCGGCATTCGCCGACAGCACTTCCAGCTCAACGGTGGTTTGCTTGGCAAACTCTCCACGGAGGGTTTCCAGGGCTTGCAAATCTTCACCCTCCAGACCGAGAAACAGCGTGCCATCCCGGAACTGCAGTTCGGTTATCGTGAAATCAGCGCCGCTGGCGAATGCCTGCCGGGTCTGGTCCAGCAAAAAGAGGAACCCGGTTGCGCCTTCCGGGTTTTGAAGCGCACGCAACTGCTGCTCAAGCTGGGTGCGGACATCGACAATGCGCTGCTCCGCCGGAAACAGCTCACGAAAGGCTTGCAGGTTGGCTTGCTCGAGCGTGGTGAGTGTCGCCTGCTTCTGGGCAAGATCGACTGCCTGATACAACGTTCCCAACACGACCAGCACGGCGGCCAGCGCGGCGGCGGTGATCCACGGGCGCCACCATTGGGATTGTTCGGACAATGGCCGAAATGCACCCTGCAACAGATTCAGAGCGTGTGACTGCCCGGCCCAGAGCGCGAGTTGTTCAAGGCCGTTGGAAATACGGTCTTCAATAGCACCTGCCAGCGCGGCGTCCGGTCGGGCCGCACCTTCAACCAGCAGCAGCTTCGGAGCGTTGTCGGCAGTTAGCCTGCCGAGCACGACCGGAAGCAGTGCGTGGTCGACTGCGGCGCATTGTTGAACGTCGCGGAGTAGCGTGCGATCGGCTTCAATCCACAGCACAGACGCGGCATCGGGTTCGGGCGGCAAGAGCTGGGCGTCCACGTAGGCCGCTTCGACACGGGCAGGGCACTCGGCGAATCCATCCAGGTAGTCTGCGAGTCGCTCACTGCCCATCGCGGCCACCGCGTGGGCGCCATCTGCTGTCTTCGCCCCCAAAGCGAAGTGCATGGCATCCACGTCGTCGGCAAGTTGTTCTTCCAGCGCGAATGGCAGGGCCTGCATCAGACGTGCGCGCTGACGCACCGGCAGGTCGACCGTGGTGACCAAGGCGTCCTCAGCTGGAAGAATCAGGACGATCCGGTCATCCGCGTCGGCGCCATCGAGCAACGAGTGCAACGGCGCGCGTGCGGTCGCCTCGAACTCGCCCGATGGCTCGCGCACGATGCAGGCGGCACCGGCGTCCGGGCCGGGGTGGCTCAGGCGAATAAACAGGGTTCGGCGCACGGATCTTTTTGACTGCAATCAGGGTGGGCGGATCAGCGGGACGGCGCCGTGGCCGTCGGGAGGCTTCTCCACATCAAAGCGTATCCCGGCTTTGGTAGACGACACGCGCCTGACCTTGCGCGCTTCGGAAGACAAGACTGTACAGCCTCACCCGACCTCTGCCAATCGTTGCCTCTCCCTGGATAAGGAAATAATGGGTGCTCACCGACAGTCCCTGGCTATCCACCGCGGGGCCGAGAATGGCGTCGTTGGTCACGGCGTCCAGGTTTTCGGCAGGCTCGTCAATACGATTCTCCACGAACGCTGCCACCTCGCCGGGGGCGGGGTTACTGCTAAGCGCAAGTAGCAGTTCCGGGGGAGCCGTATTGATGTTGATCGGGGTTTCCTCGGGCAGCACGGAGATCAACGGCTCCAGTGCCCGGAACAGTTCGGGAGTCATGCCTTCGACGAGACGTAGCTCGGTGACGCTGGTGAACAGCCGGTTCGCCGCGCGGTAAGCGGGGGATTTGGATAGATAGATCCCGTCTTCGGCACCGCCGGGAAAGCGGGGCTCTACATCGGGGTCGATCCAATCCTGAATCGCGGACACCAGTTGTTCCGGATCCGGCGTCGGGGTACTCGAATCCAGACTGATATTCAGTAGCAAGCGCTTGAAGATATCGGCGTAAAGCACCTCGGCGCTCGCCAGATTGTTGAGATTGAAGCGCCCTTGGAGATCGACAATGCGCCCGGTGACCACCCCATTGTCGACCGGCAGGTAATCCACCGGTGTCGCCCAGAACTCCCCCAAATGGTCAATCTCGTTGTCTTCGCGGTCTTTCTCAAGCAGCGTCGTGGCCCAATCCGCGACCCCGCGGGCGACCCACCACGCCTGTTCCGAATGCTTCAGCGCTTCCGTGCGATGGAAGGAGATGTTTTGCCGATAGGCCAGCGAAGCGGCAGCGATACTCGCCAACGCCATCACGAAGATTGCAGTGAGCACCGCCACACCTTGCTGATGCTGCCGCATCACGTGGCCGCTTCGGCGGTGGTGATGCGATAAAGCGCTCGTAGCTCGCCCCAACGTCGCGTTTCGAAGCGCAATTCGATGACCTGGGGCGGGGCACCATCCAGCGCAGGGGCGCCGGTGGTCGGGTCGGGCACCGGCCATTGATCCTGCCATTCGGATTGGGCGTCGAGAAAGCGCCACTCCAGGTTGATGACGTCGTCGAGCATGACGGTTTGCGTGACCTGGGTGTCCTGCACGCGATCCAGCCGACTCCATGCGTAACGGACTAGCCGTTCATCCTCCAGACCGTAGCCGACGCGTTCCAGGCTGCTGACGTTTCGATTCATCGGGTTGCGACGACCACCTCGTGTGAATTCGAGGCGTTGCGTCTCGTCCAGAATCACCGACGGCCTCGGATCCCCGAAATCGTCACGAATCGGTCTGGCCCTGATCTGCTCGATGTCCTGTTCCAAGCGGAACAGGGCCATTTGCAGGGTGCGGGTATCCTCCAGGGACACCTCGATATCGGCCCGCGCATTGAGAACGGTCATTAAACCGCCGTATGCCATGGCCGAAAAGATCACAAATATTGCGATCGCGACCATGAGCTCAAGCAGGGTGAATCCCCGTATGTGGCCCGCCCTTGAGCGATTCATGGTTTCGGGAGGAAGCCAGACAACGCGGCCGCCTGTCGTTCTCCGGCGTAAGTCGACACGTCGATTCGGCGGATATTTTCGTCCGGCGTTTCGGAGACCAGTGCTTCCCAGGTCCAGTCGCGTCCCCCAATTTCGATGTCGCCATCTGACTCGCCGACATCGGGCCATTCGTCGCGGACCTGGAACTCGATCAATACGTTTCTCGCGACCAGTGTGCCGATGGTGACGTCTCGAAATCGCCCTGCGTTACTGATGGTGGCAGATGTCGACACCAGCACGGCCGCCAGCGCGATACCGACCATGGCGACGGCCACAAGCACCTCCAGCAGCGTGAATCCACCCTCAGTACGCACGCTGAACCCGCTCTGTCTCAACCTTGCCCGTCAGTTCGGTCTTGATGCGGTATTGGATGTCGGAGCCCGGTAATGCGACGGTGACCTCGAACGGGCTCATCTCACCCGTGGACAGGAACAGGACGTCGGGTTCCAGACGCTCCGACTTCTCGTCGTCGTCCTCGTCCCGGTCCGGTGCGGGCAGGGCGAAACGGTTTTCCTGGTCCAGTGACACGCTGAGACTTAGCTGCATGGGTTCGGGCACCTGGCGCTGCCGGAGCGGACCGTCAGCCGGCACCCAGCCTTGCTGGGTTAACACCAGAAAGGCGTACTCGCGCTGGGCGACGGCGAGCCCGTAGTCCTCGCCATAGATGATGGCGCGCTCGCCCGCCAGACGGATCAGTTCACCAATGCGCCGGGCTTCCAACTCGACCTGATCGCTGCGCCCCCGACCGCTCACCGACAACACGGCAAGCGTGACGAGTACGCCAACGATAAAGACGACCACCATGACCTCGATCAGGGTGAACCCTCGATCGCGGTCGTGGGGAGCAAGAATGTCGCGGCCCCGCGACATGCGCTGACCTACCCGCCGGTTTGCCAGTTGCCAATATCCGAGGCCACACCGTCACCGCCGGGGCGACCGTCTGCGCCGAGGCTATAGACATCGATGTCGGATTTGGAGCCCGGCGAAAGGAACAGATAGTCGTTGCCCCATGGGTCCTTGGGCACGGCGCGCAGGTAGCCGCCATCTTTCCAGTTGGGTGCCGACGGCTCACCGCTCGGCTGGCGAACCAGTGCTTCCAGGCCTTGCTGGGTGCTGGGGTAGTTGTAGTTGTCCAGCCGGTACATATCCAAGGCTGCTTCGATCGCTCGTACATCCTGGCGAGCCTTGGCAACACGAGCCTTGTCCGGATTGTCCATAATGCGCGGCACTGCGACGGCCGCCAGAATTCCGAGAATGACGACAACGACCATCACCTCGATAAGGGTAAAGCCGCCCTGTCGCGACAGATGCTGATAAGAACGCATGATGAACCGAGAGTTACTCGCTATTTTGGGGCCGCGATGATAACAAACGAGCGCGGCGTGACTCGTGAGGAATGGCTGTTTCCAGCCATGTTGGGTCTGGTGATTCTGTTGCTGGCGTGTCTGGGCGAGTCTGGACGTGAATGGTTGCGTTTTGATCACGGCGCGATCGATGCCGGTCAATACTGGCGTGTGTGGTCCGGGCATCTGGTTCATGCCGGCTGGTATCACCTGTTGCTCAACGGACTGGGTCTGATCATTCTCGTGTTGTTGTGCCCCGAGCGTGTCCGTCTGTCCTGGTGGACGGTACGGTTTGTGCTGATGGCAGCTTTGACCAGTGCGGGGCTGTACTGGTTCGGTGGAGGCATCGAATGGTACGTTGGCCTTTCGGGTTTAATGCATGGTTACTATCTGCTGGGCCTGCGCAGACCTGCGATGCAACGTGACTGGATCGCCATAGCCTGTCTGGCCTACCTGGTGGGCAAACTGGTCTGGGAGGAGTGGGTCGGTATTGCCGTCTCAAACGAAGCGGCGATCGGTGTTCCGGTCGCGACGCGTTCGCATTTGTTCGGTGCCTTATCGGCCCTGCCTCTCATCGGGCTTGAAATGTTGTTGCCAGATCGCTGGATTCGAGCCGACGGTAGTGTCAGAAACTTAAACGAAAACAACGCGACATCAGGATAGATTGGAGTCGAGCTTGAACAATGTAGTCATGCTGTTTCCTGGGCAGGGATCGCAACGCGTGAGCATGCTGAGCGATGTTCTTGCGGAATCGAACGCCGCTCGCGAGACGATGCAAGAGGCGGACGACGCCCTCGGTTTCGGACTGTCCACCCTCATTCAGGAGGGGCCGGCCGAACGACTGGACGCGACGGAGAACACGCAGCCAGCCATGCTTGCCGCTGATATCGCGGTGTTTCGCGCCTGGCGCGCCCTGGGTGGCCCAGCCCCAGCGCTGGTCGCCGGCCACAGCCTCGGTGAGTATGCCGCGCTGGTCGCCGCCGACGTGCTGACGTTCGCCGACGCCATCAAGTTGGCGCAACTACGTGGGCGGGCGATGCAAGCCGCCGTGCCTGCCGGTCAAGGCGCCATGGCTGCGGTCGTCGGTCTGGACGATGCCGCCGTGCAGGGCTTGTGCGATCAGTATGCGGGTGATGACGTTCTCGATCCGGTCAACTTCAACGCGCCAGGCCAGGTGGTGATCGCCGGACACGGTGCCGCCGTCGCCCGGGCCAGTGCCAATGCCAAGTCACACGGGGCGCGAATGGTCGTGCCGCTACCGGTGAGCGTGCCGTCGCATTGCGCGTTGATGGCACCCGCGGCAGAGGCCTTGCAGGCAGCATTGGAGGACGTTGCATTCGCATCACCGACGTGCCCGGTCGTGCATAACGTGACCGCAGCGCCGGAGCCGGACGTGGACGGCTTGCGCGCCCGGCTGATCGAACAGGTCAAGGCACCAGTTCGCTGGGTTCAGACGATTGAATATCTCGCAGGGGCTGGGGGTGACTTGTTCCTGGAATGTGGGCCGGGCAAGGTGCTCACTGGCCTGATGCGCCGCATTGATCGTTCGCTCCAGGCGAATGCCCTGGGCGAATGGGCGTCATTGCAGGCGGCGCTGCAACAAATTGAGGAGTCAGTCTCTTGAGTGATACACCGTTGGAAGGCCAGATCGCGTTGGTGACCGGTGCGTCTCGCGGTATTGGTGCTGCGATCGCCACGGCGCTGGCGCAGCGCGGCGCCACGGTGGTTGGTACAGCGACCAGTGAAGCCGGCGCTGCCACGATTTCGGATGCGCTAAAGCCCTGGTCCGGCCGCGGTGTCGTGCTCGATGTCACCGACGGCGATGCCTGCGAAACCGTGGTGAAAACCATCAGCACGGAGCTGGGTTCGATTGGACTGCTGATCAACAATGCGGGGATCACCCGAGACAATCTTTTTCTGCGCATGAAGGACGCCGACGTTCTCGATGTGCTGCAGACCAATCTGGTCGGTGCGGTGCGCCTGTCGCGGCTCGTGCTTCGCGGGATGATGAAAGCGAAGGCGGGTCGTATCGTGAATGTCAGCTCCGTCGTTGGCGCAACCGGCAATGCCGGGCAGGTCAACTATGCGGCGAGCAAAGCCGGCCTGATCGGGGCAACCAAGTCACTCGCGGCGGAGATCGGATCTCGCGGCATCACCGTCAATGCGGTTGCCCCTGGCTTTATCGAAACCGACATGACCAATGTGCTGGACGCAGATACCCGGCAAACGTTGCTGGCAGCGATTCCGCTGGGCCGTTTGGGTAAACCCGACGACATTGCCGAGGCAGTCTGTTTCCTTTGTGGCCCAGGGGGCGCGTACATTACCGGCACCACGCTGCACGTGAATGGCGGCATGTACATGGTTTAAGTATCAACCGGGCAATTCGGGTGTGCCGGCTCAGGCTAGCCGCGTCTCCCGGGTTCCCATACAATGGCGCGCCACGGCGCGAGGGCGCCGCGCTACAGCACTACTGAGGAGTTAGTTCGGATGAGCGGAATGGAAGATCGGGTCAAAAAAATCATTGCCGAGCAGCTGAGCGTCTCGGAAGAACAGATCACGCCCGAGGCCTCGTTCGTGGATGACTTGGGAGCTGACTCCCTGGATACCGTCGAACTCGTGATGGCTCTTGAAGAAGAGTTTGAAATCGACATTCCGGATGAGGAAGCCGAAAAGATCGTGACGTTCCAGCACGTGATCGCCTACATCAAAGCCAACGCACCCGACGCAAGCTGATTAGCTCGCGCATTCTCCAGGCGCATCCGCGCCCATTCATTTCGCCTAGAAGACGATGTCCATGAAACGACGTGTCGTTATCACTGGAATGGGCGTTATCTCGCCCGTCGGCTCGACGGTTGCGGACGCCTGGAACCGGGTTGTGGAAGGGCGTTCCGGCGTCCGGACAATCGATACCTATGACGTCAGTCACTATCCCACCCGATTTGCCGGGCTGGTCGACGGCTTCGATGTCGACGCTTACCTGAATCCGCGTGAACAGCGGCGGACAGATGCCTTTGTTCACTACGGCATCGCGGCATCCA
The DNA here is from genome assembly GCF_964229365.1 of Abyssibacter sp. Taxonomy (NCBI): domain Bacteria; kingdom Pseudomonadati; phylum Pseudomonadota; class Gammaproteobacteria; order Chromatiales; family Oceanococcaceae; genus Abyssibacter; species Abyssibacter sp. Next base: position 72,763 of record NZ_CAXRDQ010000054.1, read on the forward strand.
AGGAAGCGGTCTCAAATTCGGGCCTCGATATCTCGACCAACGCGGATCGCGTCGGCGTGAATATCGGTTCTGGCATTGGCGGTATTGGAACGATCGAGCAGAACGCCGTCATTCTCGACAGTACGCGCTCGATCAAGAAGATCTCTCCATTTTTTGTCCCGTCCTCGATCATTAATATGGTGTCGGGGTACGTGTCCATTCAGTTGGGAGCTCGTGGGCCCAACCTGGCCACGGTCTCGGCCTGCGCCACATCAGCGCACAGCATTGGCCTGGGCGCCCGGATGATCATGCATGGCGATGCGGACGTGATGGTCGTCGGTGGCGCCGAAGCGGGTTCCAGCCCGATGGGCCTGGCCGGATTCTGCGCCGCCCGCGCAATGTCGATGCGCAATGATGCACCAGAGCAGGCCAGCCGTCCCTGGGACCGCGGCCGTGATGGCTTTGTGCTGGCTGACGGGGCGGCGGTGTTGGTCATTGAGTCCGAGGAACATGCCAAGGCCCGTGGTGCCGAGATTTTCGCCGAGTTGGCCGGCTTCGGGATGAGCGGGGATGCGTACCACGTGACGCAACCCGCGGACGACGGTAACGGCGCGGCACGCGCCATGCAGGCAGCGTTGGCCGACGCAGGTGTCGAATTAAGCGACGTTGACTACATCAATGCGCACGCCACATCCACCAAGGTGGGTGACGCAGCCGAAACCCAGGCCATCAAAGGCGTGTTCGGCGATCAGGCGTACAAGATCCCGGTCAGCTCGACCAAGTCGGTGACCGGCCATTTGCTTGGCGCGGCCGGCGGCATTGAATCGGTGTTCTCCATTCTGGCAATCCGCGATGGGGTCGTCCCCCCGACGATCAATCTGGATGAGCCTGACGAGGGTTGCGATCTGGACTACGTCCCGAACACCGCGCGAGAGACATCGGTCGACTGCGTGCTCTCCAACTCGTTCGGATTCGGTGGCACCAACGCATCGCTGGTGTTCCGGCGCTATACCTGATTCCCTGCGCAGGGCGACGGAGTCGCCGCGGCACGACTCGACAGGATTTTGATTCTTGAACTCGGAGCGGTTGCGTGTCCTGTGGGATACGCCCTGTGATTTTCTCGCGCTACACGCGGCGAATCCGAGCTACTTCCCGGGGTTGCTGGAGAGCGTAGCCAAAGGCTCTGCCACGGGTCGCTACGATATCCTTTTCGCAGCACCCGGCGAGCGACTGGTGTTGGACGCCTCAGGCCTGTCTGGTCCCCACGCAGACGCCGAGCGGTCCTTTCTGGCGGCGCTTGATGCCTGGGCGCAGGCCGAACGCACACAAGCCCCCGCGGATGATCTGCCGTTCCACGGCGGCTGGCTGTTGTTTCTAGCCTACGAGTTGCTGTCTGAATGCGAGCCGCGTGTGCCCGTTTCAACGGATCCAGCCGAGCTGCCGATCGCCTGCGCCCAGCGCTGCCGTGGGGCGGTGATTCGCGAGCATGCATCCGGTCGAACCTGGTTGGTCGCAGACGATGCGCAATCACTCGCCGCGATTGAGCAACAGCTCGGCAGGCATCAGCGCACACAAGCCCTGCCGGATCTGCCGGTTGTGGCCGAGGCTCATGTTGAATCCACGGACCGGCTCAGAACCTCGCTGCGGCGTATTCACGAGTACGTCCTTGCCGGCGATGTGTTCCAGGTGAACCTGTCGCGCGGATGGTCGGCGAAGTACAGCAGCACGCTGGACCCCAGCACGGTTTACTGCAGGCTGCGGAACAGCAACCCAGGCCCGTTTGCCGGACTGTTCCGCCAGGACGACTGGGCCGTGATCAGCTCATCGCCAGAACGGCTGGTCAAGGTCGATGATGGTTGGATCGAGTCCCGTCCCATCGCGGGAACACGTCGGCGAGATCGCGACCTTGGTCGTGACGACGATCTTCAGGCAGAACTGCTCGCACATCCGAAAGAGCGCGCTGAACATGTGATGTTGATCGATCTTGAGCGCAACGATCTGGGACGCTTGTGTCTGCCGGGAACCGTAGAGGTTGATGATTTGATGGTGCTGGAATCCTACGCGCACGTGCATCACATCGTGTCGAACGTGCGCGGACGATTGCGCGGAGATGTCAGTGCCGGGCAGGCGATTGCCGCGACGTTCCCTGGCGGGACCATCACCGGCTGTCCGAAAGTCCGCTGCATGGAGATCATCCAGGAGTTGGAGCCGGCCGGACGGGGCGCCTATACCGGCGCGATGGGATATCTTGGAACGGACGGTCGTATGGACCTGAATATCCTGATTCGAACCATCGTCACCCGCGGCGCATCAGCCTGGTTCCGGGCCGGTGCGGGCATCGTGGCGGATTCGGATGAAGATGCCGAGATACGCGAGATGCAGGCCAAGGCACGAGGGCTATTGCCGGCACTGGGATTGGACCCCGAGCTGGGTCTGTCGTGATGCGTTGCTGGGTCGATGGCGTGGCCGGGGCTGCCGTCCCGGCAGACGATCGCGGGCTGCAGTTTGGCGATGGCGTGTTTCGAACCTGCCTTGTCTGGGAGCAGGGCATCCACGCCTTCGACGATCAGCTTACGGTTTTGCAGCATGATGCGGACGCGCTGGGCCTGACGTTCGATCGAGGCAAACTGTCAACCGAGATGCTAACCGCGGCGAGGACTCTGGGCTCTGGCGTTTTGAAGATCATGCTGACGCGACGGCAAGCGGGGCGAGGCTATCGGCCGGATTGGCCTGCTTCGACACGGCGCATCTTGCTCGCCGGCGAGATGCCGCGTCGTCCAGTGAGTGCCTGGTCGCGGGGTGTGGACGTCCAGATTGTGGACGCCCCTCGTGTTGAGACCACAGCGCTTGCCGCGCACAAGCACATGAATCGTCTGGTCCAGGTGATGGCACAACGTGCGATCGGTGGGTCCGGCGTGGATGAGGCACTGCTGCTCAATGAGCATGGAAGAATCGTCGGTGGCAGCATGGCTACGCTGTTTCTCGTGACCGCCGATCACGTGGTTTGCACCCCCGCGTTGACCGAAGGCGCGCTCGCAGGTTGCACGCGAGGACAGGTCTTGCGCCACCTCGGCTCCCTTGACGTGGAGGTTCGGGAACAGGCGATCGCCTCTGACGACTTATTTCGAGCCCAGGAGCTGTTTTTGACCAACTCTTTGATTGGAGTCTGGCCGGTGAAAGCCATCCGCGATGCGGATTCAACGCAGGCAAAGCAATGGAGTGTGCCGGGCGCCGTCACACGCCGTCTGGCCGGGTCGATGTCGCACCCGCTGCAGCAGAGGATGATCGCCGACGCGGCGGAGGCTGATCAGTGATTCGGGTAGTGAGCCTGCTCGCCTTGATGAGCGTTCTTGCGATCGCTGCACTAGCCTGGGACGCCTCAGAGCGGCTTCGAGCGCCGCTCCCGATCGCGACACCACAAGTGGTTCAGTTCGAATCGGGTTCGTCCTTGAATGCGCTGATCCGCAAACTACAGGGAAAATCCATTCTCACGCCGGCCCGGACCGGGCTCTACCTGCGGCTTTATGCGAGAGTGCGAGGTGACGCCACCCAGTTGAAAGCCGGTGAGTACGCACTGGAACCGGGGACGACGGCGCTAGGCTTGCTGGACTTGCTCATCGCGGGCGATGTACTTGAATACAGCTTCACCATCATCGAAGGTTGGACCGTGCGTGAACTGTTGCAAGCGCTGCGCGCGCATGATGCCATCCAGTGGACGCTTGGTGATACGTTGCCGGCGACTCGGGATTTGATGCCGGCCTTGAACTTGGGAGACGTGCATGCAGAAGGGCAGTTTCTGCCGGAGACGTATCGTTTCGCACGCGGCGCCTCAGAGGTCAGCATCCTGACACGTGCGCATCACGCCATGACGCGAGCCGTGGAGCGAATCTGGGCCCAGAAAGCCGAAGCCGTGCCGCTCGAATCGCCCTACGAGGCCTTGATCATGGCATCCATTGTCGAGAAGGAGACCGGGCAGCCGTCAGAGCGACGGCAGATCGCCGGCGTCTTCGCGCGTCGCTTAAACAAGAACATGCGCCTGCAAACCGACCCAACGGTGATTTACGGCATCGGCGAAACCTTCGATGGCGACATTCGATACCGCGACCTGCGACGTGACACGCCTTACAACACCTACACCCGCGGGGGGCTGCCACCGACCCCGATTTGCCTACCCGGCGTTGCCGCCCTCGAGGCCGCAGTGAACCCGGCTGAGGGCACGGCGCTATATTTTGTCTCCCGGGGCGACGGTTCACACGTGTTTTCCGACACACTGGCGGCACATAACGCCGCCGTTCGCCGCTACCAGCTCAAGCGCAAATGAGCGGCCGGTTCATCGTATTCGATGGCGTGGAAGCTGCCGGCAAGAGCACGCAGATACCGATCATTGCCGACTGGGTTCGAGCCCGTCACGGAGAGCCGCTGGTGACACGCGAACCCGGCGGAACGCCACTGGCCGAGCAAATTCGCGCACTGACTCTGGCCGATCATGACGAGGTCATGCCGCTGGAAGCGGAGTTGCTGATGATGTTCGCGGCGAGATCGGTCCATTTGAACAACCGGGTGGGGCCGGCCCTGGATCGCGGTCAGTGGGTCCTTTGCGATCGGTTTGTCGATGCCAGCTACGCCTACCAGGGTGCCGGGCAGGGTGGTTTCCGGCATCAGATAGCTTGGCTGGAAGAACAGATCGTGGGCCATCGACAACCCGAGTGCGTCTTCATTTTCGATCTTCCGGTCGATACCGTCATCGAGCGTGTCCGCCAGCGTCGGTCGATGGATCGATTCGACCGATCCGATATCGATTTTCTACAGCGCGTTCGGGACGAATACCTAGCGCGCGCGGCGACCGATACCCACCGCTATTGCGTGATTAACGCATCACAGCCCGTGAACCAGGTCTCGCAGACCATTGTTGATCACCTGGAGGCGCGCTTTGCTTGACCGACGACCGCCTCTGCCTTGGCAGGAGGAGCGATTCGCGCGTCTCAGTGCACGCTTTGCCAATGCGACGTTTCCGACAGCCTTGTTGCTGGTCGGTCCGGAGGGTGTGGGCAAACGGCAATTAGGCGACGCGCTGGTGGGGTCTGCATATTGTCTGCAGCGTGGGCCGGATGGCTCCGTCTGCGGTGACTGTCATGGCTGCCACCAGCTGGCAGCGGGTAGCCATCCTGATCTGGTCATCTGCAAGCCCGCTGAAGGCAAGCAATCGATCACTGTTGACGTGATTCGCGAGTTCTCGCGCAAGCTCTACCTGACACCGCAGACCTCAGCCGGCCGAATCGGCTACATGCCGCACGCGGATTTGATGAACGTCAACGCAGCCAATGCGTTGCTCAAGACCTTGGAAGAACCGCCAGCGAGCGCGCACCTGATCCTGATCGCCGACCGCCCGGCGCACTTGCCCGCGACGATCCGGAGCCGATGCGAACAGGTGAGGGCGGTTGTGCAGTCGACAGAGCAGAGTCGGCAGTGGTTGGATCAGGAGTTTGCGGACCTGCCAGAATCGCTGCGTGAGACGCTGGTCACCCAACCTCTGCTTGCCGCCACCGCACAGGGCTTCGCGCAACAGGACACAGCCATCCGAAAGCAGCTGGAATCCGTGTGGGCCCAGCAGCGCGACCCGGTGTTGGCTGCAGCGGACATCGACGATGAGGCGTTGTCGCGGCTCAGCCGAGTAATGCATGCCTGTATTCTTGATCGGCTGCGCGGGCAGGTTGGGGCAGTCGCTTCGGCATCCAGCCGCGCCGCGATGCAGCGATTAACGGATGCCAACGCCGCGGCGCTACACTTGATTGAAACAAGCCAGGCAAATCTGCGGTTGCTAGCGGAAACCCAGCTAATTGAGTGGGCTCGCGCTGGCCGGCAGATTATGCGAGACGAGCACCCAGACGGAGAGCGATAAAGCATGAGCGCAAGACCTGGAGGACAACCCGGAATCCTGACCTTGTCAATCAAGGACAAGGCGGCGCTCTATATCGCGTACATGCCGTTCATCAAAAATGGCGGGTTGTTCATTCCAACCGCGAAAGAGTATGTGATTGGCGACGAGGTTTTTATACTGCTGACCTTGTCCGAGTCGAATGAACGGTTGCCCGTTGCCGGCAAGGTGGTCTGGATCACGCCCAAGGGCGCTGCAAACAAGCGGCAGCAGGGAATTGGCGTGCAATTCAGCGATCAGGACGGCGGACAAACGTCGCGAAAAATCGAAACTTATCTGGCCGGGGCCCTGTCCAGCGACAAGGCGACCAGCACGATGTAGCAGGCACGCGGTCGCCGGTCTTGGTCGGCTCAGCAAGCCGTTATCGTCGATTCAGTTCCTGGCTATCGAGCACCCGTACGTCGAATCCTTTCTGCGTCATGATAAATGCTGCCACCGAACTTCTGCGGCCGGAATCGCAATAAACCACATACGGCTTGTTTTGCGGCAAACCCGCCAGCTTCATTCTCAGCAAATACAACGGCAAATTGCGCGCTCCTGCAATGTGCTGCAGCTGGTATTCGCTAGGCAATCTGACATCTATCAATTCGGCGTCGGACGACGCCACCATCTCGTCGGCATCGGCCTTCGAAATTTGCCGGGTCATGGATTGGTGTAGCAGGCTGCGAAAGTCGTCCTTGGAAAGGCGTAGCAGCGTGCCCGCCGACATCATTGTCACCGTTGCATTCCGCACCGTATCGGCAATGAGCGCTTCCTCACCAAAGCTCATCCCAGGGCCGAGTTCGGCTAAGCGAATCGGTTTCGGGTGCGTCGGGGATTCCCGTGTCACCAGACAATGTCCACGATCGATGACATAGAAGTAATCGCCCACATCACCTTGTTGCACCACAGGATGGCTAGCCGGAAACTCGATACTTTCCAGGCGCATGAACAAGGTCTGCAGATTGCCTGGCGGAATCATTTGAAACGCCGGCAACTGCAACAACCGAGTCATCCAGTCGTCCGTATCGGTGGCCGCAGTACCCGCGCTGAGCTCCTGGACTTCGAACGAACCGGTTTGGTCCCAGGTCAGCAAAACGTCCAACAGGCTGTTATCGATCCCGATCACGGACGCCGGGCCTAGGCAACGCGCAGATACGCTGCGCGGTATCTGATGGGCCAACCGGTGTTTTGCCGCTTCACTGTGGGCGGTGATACGTTTGAGGACCTTGCCATCTTCGTCCTCAAGCGCGATTTCGCCACTGATCAGATAGAGACTTTCGGTGTTGGCGTCACCGGCACGGAACAGGAAATCACCGGAGCGTTGCGGCCGAGGCTGGGACTGCTTGAAGAGGTCGCGCTGGTTTTCCGGTCTGAGCCCGCTAATCGGCACCAGTGCGGTGAATTCTTCGAAGCAAAACGCCTCGGGCATTCTGATGTCTCCAGGACAGGCTCAACTGATTCGGAGAAGATAGCATGGTGGCTGAGATCTTCGTGATCCCGCCCCAGCCGTCTATGCGCATAATGTATATTATGTTAAGTCATGCATGTAGCCATTAGTCATCGTTGGCGAGAAGCTGAGCTGAATCACTGCGGCACATTGAATATCGATCGCCTCAGCCGCCGAAATCTCATCCGCTACTCACCGTCCACCCCGGGTCGATGAGCTCTGTTCGTAACAGCACGCAGAGCACGGTAGTACCGCACTTCAGCAACTGGCCGAAGGTGTTGGATACGACCTGCAAATCCGCCTGTTGCATTTGCGATTGCTACTGCCAATTTTAATGGTGATCCTGTTCCATGCGTTGCCGTTATGGAAAAAGCATTGTCCATTGCACCACTTATCTGTATCTATGATGTTGAAATAGTTTCGTAATGTTTTATGATGCGCCTGCTTTTGAGCAGATACCGGAGAATGGAAGCATGAAAAAAAGCGAAGAGATTCGTCAAAAGATTCAAGAACTGGAACAGCAGGCCGAGCAAGCTCGCAAGGAAGAGTTGAGCGAAGCCATTGCCAAGATTCGCCAGATTATGAGCGATAATGGCATCACGATTGCGGATCTGGATGGTCGTCGCAGTGGACGTAAAGGCGGCGGTTCTACCGGCGTAAAACGTCCGCCTAAGTTTCGCGACCCCGCGACCGGAAATACCTGGGCTGGCGTAGGCCGTGCGCCCAACTGGATTACCGAAGCCGAAGCAGCTGGCAAGTCTCGCGAAGAGTTTCGGATCTAGGCACTGACTTCCCTGTTGGGCGTGCAGAGTTCAGCCTAACAGCCAAGGGAACGCCAGCCATTAAAAAAGCCGAGCGCGTGGATTCACGGCTCGGCTTTTTCATGTGCGTCAAGGATAACCCTGCGCTTTTTTGATTGGTGCCGACGCCCGGAGTCGAACCGGGACACCTCTCGGTACTGCCCCCTCAAGACAGCGCGTCTACCAATTCCGCCACGTCGGCATTCGGGAAACGTCAGGCTACAACCTGGCGCCTCCCTGAGGGCGGCGAATTGTAGTAATCCGCCGTTAAAAAGAAAAGCGCTACTCCGGAATCTCGTCCGAAGGCTCGGCCGGTGCGACTGATTCTTCGTCAGGCACACCCTGCGTGGCAGCTGCGGGCTGTGACACGCGATCCACCACGCTGCTGGATTCATGGCGCTGACTGACCAGATAGGCCAACGACAGGCTCACTGCAAAGAACAGCGCTGCCGATGCCGCGGTAGCGCGCGACAGGAAGTTAGCAGAACCTTTTGCACCGAATACGGTGCCAGATGCCCCGCTCCCGAATGCAGCCCCTGCCTCGGCGCCCTTCCCCTGCTGGAGAAAGACGAGGCCAATAATACTCAGCGCCAGGATGACCTGGACGACGACCAAAACTGTATACATGGTTGAATTGCGTGATCAGGATGCGGCGGATGCAATGCCGAGGAAGTCTTCTGCCTTCAAAGACGCCCCGCCAATCAGCCCACCATCCACATCGGTTTGAGCGAAGAGTTCCGGCGCGTTGCCGGGCTTGACACTACCCCCGTACAGAATCGGGAGTACGTTAGCGATTGTAGCATTTTGGGCTGCGACCTGTTCTCGCAGAAACGCGTGCGCTTGCTGCGCCTGCTCGGGACTGGCTGTCTTGCCGGTGCCGATGGCCCAGACCGGCTCATAAGCCAGGATCGCATCTTGCAGAGCATCCACGCCATGCATGTCGATCACCGCTGTGAGCTGAGCCTTCAGGACCGCTTCCATCTGTCCGGACTCACGCTGCTCCAGCGTTTCTCCAACACAAAGAATTGGAACAAGTCCAGCATCGCGCGCCAGGCCGAACTTAATTGCAACCGCTTCGCTGGATTCACCGTAAAGGCTTCGGCGTTCTGAATGACCGACGATGGCATACCAACAGCCAATGTCGCGGAGCATGGCGCCGCTGACCTCACCGGTGTATGCGCCCGCGTCGGGTTGATCGGCTAGATTCTGTCCACCAACGTGAATTTCGGAATCGCCTAGCGTGCGGACAACTGCATCCAGATACGGAAAGGGCGGGCAGATGATCAGCTTTGCTTTGCTGTCCTTGGCGCCCGCGGCGATTTCCTCGGTGAGGTTTTCGGCCATGGCGACCGAACCGTTCATTTTCCAGTTGCCTGCAACAATTGTGGGTCGTGTCATTGGGTTCGTCCTTGCGATTCGTTGTCGGGTGTTGGCATTCAGCCGGCGCTGACGTCACGCACGGCCTGGGCGATATGTTCGGCATGGTGTTTAACAGAGGCGCCATCCTCGCCTTCCACCATGACCCGGATCACCGGCTCGGTGCCTGATGGCCGAAGTAGCACACGGCCGGCATCTTTCAGCTCGGCTTCGACTGTCTGCTTGGCCTGCTGGACTGCGGCAGCCGTCAATACACTGTTCGCATCGCCGCTTTCCAGGCGAACGTTGACCAGCAACTGTGGATACAGGTGGATCGGTGCGATCAGTTCTTCGAGACTTTGACCGGAGTTCATGATGACCGCCAGAACCTGCAACGCGGTGACGATCCCGTCTCCGGTGCTGGTCCGATCCAGGCAGATGACATGGCCGGAGGACTCTCCACCGATGAGGCCGTCATGGGTTAGTAGCTGCTCCATCACATAACGGTCGCCGACCTTGGCGCGGATGAACTCAATGCCCTGCTCCATCAGCGCCTGCTCAACGCCAAGATTGCTCATGAGCGTGCCGACCACGGGGCCTCGGAGTTTCTTGCGCTGTTTGCGTGAGGTGGCGATGACATAAACGAGCTGATCGCCGTCGACGACCTGACCTGAGCGTGTGACCATCATGCAGCGGTCTCCATCGCCGTCGAAGGCGATGCCCAGGTCGAGCTGTTGTTCTGTGACGGTGCGTTGCAGCAGCGCCAGATCGGTGGCGCCACAGCCTTGGTTGATGTTGAAGCCGTCCGGCTTTACCGCAAGTTCGGTGACCGAGGCGCCCAACTCTCGCAGGACATCGCCGGCCACGTGATAAGTCGCTCCGTTGCCGCAGTCCACGGCAACGCGCAGGCCGTGCAGCGCCGCGGGTGACCTGAATGTGCTCTTGCAGAATTCGACGTAGCGACCGCCGGCATCTTCAATACGTCGGGCGCGCCCGACGGCTTCCGGCGCCACGCAGTGCATGGCCGATTCCAGTGCCGCCTCGATCTCGAGTTCATCGGTATCCGGAAGTTTGCGCCCCTCGGCGCCGAACAGTTTGATCCCGTTGTCGTAGTGCGGGTTGTGTGAAGCGCTAACGACAACACCCACCTGAGCGCGGAATGTGCTGGTCAGGTAGGCGATGGCGGGCGTCGGCATTGGCCCAACAAGAAGCACGTCAATTCCAGCTGCAGCAAATCCGGCTTCCAGCGCGGATTCAAATAGATAGCCGGATAACCTCGTGTCTTTTCCAATGACGACCTTGCTGCGTCCGGTGGTGTGGCGAAGGTGCTCGCCAACGGCCCAGCCAAGTTTCAGCATGAACTCGGGCGTCATCGCGCCCTCACCTACGCGGCCACGGATGCCGTCGGTCCCGAAATAGCGTCGTTCAGTCATTGATCGGATGCCAGCGCCTGCAGAATTTGCAGGGCTTGGACGGTCTCCTCCACATCATGCGTTCGAATAATGCGTGCTCCTGACTGGACAGCGAGCACGGCCGCTACCGCACCGGCCGTCACACGACCAGCCGGCGATGCCGCACCGGCCTGCAGGAGCTCGCCGAGCATGCGTTTTCGCGATACACCGACCAGTAGCGGAAAGCCCAGCGCGGCCAAGCGTGGCAGAGCACGAAACAAGGCCACATTATGCGTCAGCGTCTTGCCGAATCCGAATCCCGGATCGAGCAGAATTCGTTCCCGGCGGATACCCGCGGCTTCGCAGACGCGCACGCGCTCCAGCAGAAAGGCCTCAACCTCGGTGACTACATCGCGATACTGTGGCGCATCTTGCATCGAACCTGGCGTGCCCTGCATGTGCATGAGACAGACAGGTACTTGCAGCGCCGAAGCGGTGCCCAGCGCGCCCTCGCCTTGCAGGGCTTCTACGTCGTTGATCCAGTGGGCACCAGCGGCTACCGCCTCTCGCATGACCACCGCCTTTCGCGTATCCACCGAGATTGTGATGTCCAGCTCGTCGCTGATCGCCTCGATGACCGGAATCACCCGATCCAGTTCCTGCTGTGCACCAACCTGCGTCGCGCCGGGACGTGTCGATTCACCGCCCACATCGATCACTGTTGCACCCGCGGCTGCTAGTGACCGAGCCTGGGCGATCGCAGACTGAGGGTCGAGGAACCGCCCCCCATCCGAAAAAGAGTCAGGGGTGACGTTCACGATGCCCATGATCGTGACGGATCGGGAAAGCATGGTGCTACCGCGTCTCAATAAGAAACGGCGCCGCGAAGGCGCCGTCTGTGTGTTTTGCGAACTCGGGCCGTCAATGCTGTTCTGCTGGTCCGCCGACGCCACCCTCCGGCGCTGGCCGTGGCTTTGCCTGCTCGCCGGCGGGTGCACTCGGGCCGGGCGGCAAGTCGGAATCCGGATCCTGCCAGTTGGATGGTGGGCCGGGTTCACGGCCGGCCATGATTTCGGCAATCTGCTCGCTATCGATGGTTTCGTACTTCATCAATGCGTCGGACATGGCGTGCAGCTTGTCCATGTGATCGACCAATATCTGCTTCGCAATCGAATAGTTGGAATCGATGACCGTTCGAATTTCACTGTCGATCGCGTGTGCTGTTTCATCCGACACGTTCTTCTGCTGTGTCACGGAACGGCCCAGAAAGACCTCGCCATCGTCTTCGGAATATGTCAGCGGCCCCATTTTCTCGGACAGCCCCCACTTCGTCACCATGCTGCGTGCCAGGTCGGTCGCACGTTCGATGTCGTTGGAAGCGCCTGTTGTCACCATGTCCAGCCCAAAGACCAACTCTTCGGCCAAGCGACCGCCGAACAGGGAGCAAATCCGCGAATTCAGGTACTGCTTGGTGTAGCTGTGCCGATCATCCTCGGGGAGGTACATGGTCACGCCCAGGGCGCGGCCGCGAGGAATGATGGTGACCTTGTAGACCGGATCATGGTCGGGAACGTTCAGCCCGACAATGGCATGTCCTGCCTCATGGTAAGCCGTGAGTTTCTTCTCTTTCTCCGACATCACCATGGATCGCCTTTCGGCGCCCATCATGATCTTGTCTCGCGCCATGTCGAAGTCGTCTTGATCGACTAACTTCTTGTCGGACCGGGCCGCGAACAACGCGGCTTCGTTGACGAGGTTTGCCAGATCCGCGCCGGAAAATCCCGGTGTGCCGCGCGCGATCACGCCAGGCTTCACGTTGGCTGCCAGCGGAACCGTGCGCATATGCACTTTCAGGATTTGCTCACGGCCCCTGATGTCAGGCAACGGCACCACGACCTGGCGGTCAAACCGGCCAGGGCGCAACAGCGCGGGATCGAGCACATCCGGGCGGTTGGTCGCTGCAATGACGATCACGCCCTCGCTGCCCTCGAAGCCGTCCATTTCGACCAGCAGCTGGTTTAGCGTCTGTTCACGCTCATCGTGACCGCCGCCAAGTCCGGCGCCACGCTGGCGGCCGACGGCGTCGATCTCGTCGATGAAAATGATGCAGGGCGAGTGCTTCTTCGCCTGCTCGAACATGTCACGAACACGCGATGCGCCCACGCCGACGAACATTTCCACGAAGTCGGACCCGGAGATCGTGAAGAACGGCACACCCGCCTCACCCGCAATGGCCTTGGCCAGCAGCGTTTTACCGGTACCTGGAGAACCCACCATCAGCACGCCGCGCGGAATCTTGCCGCCCAGGCGCTGGAATTTGGTGGGATCACGCAGGAAGTCGACCAGTTCGACAACCTCGTTCTTCGCCTCTTCGCAGCCGGCGACATCGCTAAAGGTGATCTTGACCTGGTCGGCCGGCAGCATGCGGGCCCGGCTTTTGCCAAAGCTCATCGCGCCGCGACCGCCGCCGCCGCCCTGCATCTGCCGCATGAAGTAAATCCATACGCCGATGAGCAACAGAATCGGAAACGAGGAAATGAACAGCTGCATCAGGAAGGACTGACGCTCGGGCGGCTTGCCCTCGATCACGACATCCTTCTCACGCAGGGTGCCGATCAACGGGCCGTTGTCCGATTCCGGATTAAAGGCTTCGAACTGCTGTCCGCTGGACAGCTGACCGTAGATTGTCTGGCCTTGCAGCGTGACATTGCTGACGGCGCCCTGGTCTACCTTGTCCAGGAATTCCGAGTACTGCAGCGGGGTTCTCGACGAACCGCTCTGTTGGAAACTGGAGAACACGCTCATCAAGACGACGGCGATGACCACCCAGAGCAGTAGATTCTTAGCTAAATCGTTCAAGTTCAGACCTCACATCGCATCGCAGGCGATGCTCTCGATGCGTTAAAACCGGACACTACCCCGGCGCAAAGTTTCGCGCCACCACGTACACCTCGCGGCTGCGCGCGCGCGATGCGGCCGGCTTGCGGACCGCCACGCGCTGAAAGCGTTGTTTGACCTCGGCTAGCCAGGGGTCGAATCCCTCTCCCTGAAACGCCTTGGCGACAAAATCTCCACCGTTCACCAGGTGGCGATCACAGAAATCCAGTGCCAACTCCACCAATCCGGTCGCGCGCGCCTGATCGGCTGACGCAATGCCACTGATGTTGGGGGCCATGTCCGATAAGACAAGGTCTACCCCCTTTCCGTTCAGCGTTTGCTCTAGCTGCTGCAACCCTTCTTCGGACTCGAAGTCATTCTGGATCAGCGTTGCGCCATTCAGCGGCGCGATGGGCAGCAGATCGATCCCGATGATGATCGACTGTGCTCCGCAATGCTTGGCGCAATACTGGGTCCAGCCACCGGGGGCTGCGCCCAAGTCCACGATACGCAACCCAGGACGGAGAAAATGATCGCGGGCGTTCAGTTCCTCCAGCTTGAACACCGCTCGCGAACGCCAACCCTCGGCCCGCGCGCGTTGCACATACTGATCGGACTCGTGTTCTTTCAACCAGCGCCGGCTGGACGCGGTACGGCGCTTCTGGCCCATGCTTGCCGTCCGTCGCTCAAGCGCCGCGAAGCTGCTCAGCGTAGCGTCGTCGGTCTCGGTTTTCTCGGTAAATGACGGCGATATGTCCGATCTGCTGGATGTGCTGAGCACGCAATCGGTCGCAGAGACTGCTGGCCATGGTTTTACGGTCGTCGGAATCGGCCGCCACGAGCTTCACCTTGATCAGCTCATGATGGTCAATGGCCAGTTCGGCTTCCGCGATTACCGCATCCGTCAGGCCACGCGCACCCGTCTGGATGATGGGATGCAAATGATGCGCCGCGGCCCGCAAGACTTGCCGCTGCGGCGAACTCAAGGATTTCACAGGTAGCGCACCTCGACGATCTCCAGCTCACGGGTACCGCCGGGAACGACCACATCAACAACGTCGCCCTCTTCTTTCCCGATTAATGCACGGGCGATCGGCGACTGCACCGAAATCCGTCCCGCCTTGATGTCGGCCTCGTCCTCGCCAACGATCTGGTACGTCAGTGCCTCGCCAGAATTGGCATCTTCCAGATCGACAGTGGCGCCAAAAATCACGCGTCCGTTGGCATTCGCCTTGGTCGGGTCGATGATCTGGGAATTCGACAGTTTGGCCTCGAGTTCACCAATGCGACCTTCGATAAAGCTCTGCTGATCGCGCGCAGCGTGATACTCGGCGTTCTCTTTGAGATCGCCATGCGCACGCGCCTCCGCGATCGCCTTGATCACGGCGGGTCGCTGAACCGACTTCAGCTCCTTCAATTCGTCGCGCAATTTTTCGGCACCGCGCGCCGTTAACGGAACGCGGGTTACGCTTCCAGTCATATTCTTGGTCCTTGCAGGATCGGTCGTTTCACCCGGATGGGCGACCGACAAGAATCGCTGATCGCCCCCCCAATTTCAAGGTGAATCCGCCTCGCCGACGGGCTCAGGAACTGCATGACAATGCCGAGCAGCCTGCGCGATGGCGTGCCCACTCGGGGCGTTTTTCCGCGTAGCGCTCCATGCCCGGCTGCTCGGTGTAGGGGTTCTCGAGCACCTGTATCAGCCTGTGCAACTCCTCGGTCCGGCCCTGCTCGGCCTCATCGATCGCCAGCTGTGCCAGGTAGTTGCGTGCAACATAGAGCGGGTTGCTGCGTTGCATATCGGCCTGACGGACAGCATCGGGCTGCTGCTTCGCCTCAAGCTGGTAGCGCGCCACCCAGTCGCGCAAAGCCTGCCCGACCTCCCCCTGCAAGGCAGCGGGGTCGTAGTAAGCAGGCATCAGCGCTGCTTGTGGCTCCGCTTCGCCAGGACGCTCGGCAGGGACAGCGCCAAGGCCGCGGAAAAACAGGGTGTAGTCGGTCTCGGTCATGCTCAACAGATCGAACAAATCGGTGAGCAGCTGCTGGCGGGCTTCGGACTGAAGGTCGACCAAGCCAAGTTTGCTCGCGAACATTGCCTGGCTGGCGTGTTCGTATTCCTCGGCGTAGCTTGCGAGGCATTGCTCCAGGCGCTCGGTATCGCTGGTCAGGTGGGTCAAGGCGCCGCCGAAACGCGACAAGTTCCACTGTGCGATTGCTGGCTGGCGGCCGAAACAGTAGCGGCTGGTCTGGGCGTCAGTGGTATTCGGAGTCCAGCCCGGTTCGTAAGGCTCCAGCCAGCCGTAGGGGCCGTAGTCGATCGTGATGCCATGAATCGACAGATTGTCGGTATTCATCACGCCGTGCACGAAGCCCACGCGTGTCCACTCGGCAATCAACCGGGCGGTACGGCGACAAATGGCCTCGTACCACGCAAACAAAGCGTCCGGGTCGCGATGGTCAATGTCCGGTTCGTGGTGTTCGATGCTGTAGTCCACGAGCTGCCGCAGCAGAGGCGTATCGCCTCGCGATGCGGGTAGCTCGAAAGTCCCCAGGCGCAGGAACGATGGCGCAACACGGCAGACGATAGCGCCGGGCTCGGCCTGAGGGTTGCCGTCGTAGAACATGTCGCGGACCACGTCATCGCCGGTCGCAATCAGCGACAACGCGCGGGTCGTCGGTACCCCGAGCGCGTGCATGGCTTCGCTGCAAAGGTACTCGCGCAATGATGATCGCAGGACGGCGCGGCCGTCGGCGCCGCGCGAATACGGCGTGCGCCCCGCCCCCTTGAGCTGCAACTCATGGATCGAACCGGAACGGTCAACGAACTCTCCTAGGGTGATCGCACGGCCGTCGCCGAGCTGCCCCGCCCACTGCCCGAACTGATGTCCGCCATAGCAATTGGCGTATGGCGACGTGCCGGACCATCTCGTATTGCCGGAAAGCACCTGCAACCAAGCGTCTTGGTCCTCGCTCGGTCGGGCGATGCCCAATGAGTCGCCTAGCGCAGTGGACCAGGCGAGCAGCCGCGGCTGGCTAACCGGATCGGGATCGACAAAGGAATATGCCGCGCCTTCGACGATACGAGGCTGACGTGAGCGCTCGGAGTCCGCGGGTAGCGACTCGGTGTAGCGATGACTCAGGGCAATCGACATGCAGGAACCAGGACCAGAACTCTCCCGTTGAATAAGGGGACTGTTAACCGGTTTCAAGCTCGCCGCGACGAGGTGTCGGATCTGGCGCGTGCCTCAGGCAGCAATGCCAGCGGCCACATCTCCGGCCTTGATTGCATCACCCGAGGCTTCGTAGGTTTCGCGCCAGCTTTCGTAGTTCTTCAGCTGGCCCTGTTGCCACGGATGAAAACCCGGCTTGAAATAGGCGAGGTAGTGAGGCAACAGACCACTGAACACGCCTTTCGGTCCGTAAAGCCACCACAAGCCCTTCATCCAAAGACGGCCCCGGTTACGCAGGCCGTCCACCTCGAACATGTGTCGCATGATCAGAAAGGTGTGCAGCGGAAAGGTGATGCTGACCTGAATCATGCCGAGGATGCGTGTCAGGTAGCTGCCGCGGGCCACGGTTTTGTACAGGTCAAAGGCGACAGCCTTGTGCTCGATCTCCTCGACCGCATGCCAGGCATACATCGCTCGGATTCGGGGGTCCGCGTCGCGGAGCGTGCCCTTGGCGAAAAAGCCATGCGCCATTAACGCCGTCAGATGCTCGGCCGCCGCCGTTTGCGCCAGCGTGTACTTGCGCGACATCCGTTTGCGGAAAACATCGAAGAGAAAGCGATGCTCTTCCTTGAGGATATGGTCGACAGCTACGCCCTGCTCTTTGACGCGATTATTGAACTGGGTGTGCACCTGTCCATGCTGGCCTTCCTGATAAATGAAGTCCTTGACCTGACGTTCCAGTTGCGGGTCTGTGATCGCATGGCGAAAGTCACGGACACAGGCGATGAAGAATCGCTCACCCTCTGGGAACAACAGACTCATCGCATCGAAGAACCTCGATTTGAAGGGGTCGCCTGCGAACCAGTACCGCGGTAGATCCGGGTCATCCAGACCGAAACTTGGCCCCTTGCGTTGCACAATCTCGCTGGTGCTCATGTGTCGCCTCCGTCGCGGCCGTTGTCGTGGCCGTTCAGATTATTGAATGGCATCGAGCATACGCCGCCGATTCGCCGCTGCGATTGGTCGATGTGCGCGGAGCGGCTACAGTTCCAGGTCAATCTGGCCGATGCTGTTACCGCATAGCCCGCCCCGCTCCAACGGTTCACGACCATGCCTGTCCCCAGTTCTAGCGAACGCCCAGTGCGCGACGATATCGGTCGAACCGCCGATGCCGTCCAGCATGAACTCGCGCGTCGTGCGACCAGGTTGCGCTCGAGGCGCTTTATCAGGAGTGGCAAGCAGAAGGCAGCCGGGGCGCCCGCATCGCGCTCGCAGTGGTCGTGATCGCGCTGTTGGCGATCAACACGGCCAACGAATTCATCTTGCTACGACCCGAGGCGAAGTTTCTGCCGTTGGCGCATTGGATCCAATGGGGCATTGAATGCCCCGCGGCCGTCGTGGCGCTGCTGGTCCATCTCAGCCGCCGTCTGAAGTGGCTCTGGGACCCGGTGTTCATCGTCGCAGGCATGTTGGTGGCGTTCGGCGTGGAGGCTCAACGCGTGTTGGGTTTATCGCAGGGATTCGACATGCCAGCGCTATTCGCTCCGGTTGCCGTCGTCACCGGCGCCATCAGCGCCCGGTTGCGGTTCTGGTTGGCATTGCCGGCCAGTGTGCTGTTTCTGATCGTCTGGAGCGTGATCGAAGTCCTCTATCTTGATAACCCCGCGACCGCGACCAATGTTCTGTTCGCCGGGTTTGTCGCCCTATCCGGACTGCTTGTCGGCCTCTACGGGCAGGAATATCACTCGCGCCGGGCCTGGCTGCAGCAAGAGTGGAATCGCGTGATGTCGGAAACCGACCCCATGACGCTGATGCCGAATCGGCGCGCGCTGACCCGCCTGGGCGACGAGCTGACCGAACGGGCGCAGCGCGAGCATCAATCCATTGCCCTTGCAGTGATCGATATAGATCACTTCAAGCGTTACAACGACGAATGGGGCCATGAGCGGGGGGACGAATGCATCCGTCGCGTAGGCCAGGCGTTGGCGGCGCAGGCGCGGCGCGCCCAAGACGTTGTCAGTCGCATCGGCGGTGAGGAGTTCGTTGTCATCTGGTACGGCCGTAAACCTGACACCCTGTATGCGGCAGCAGAAGCCTGCCGCAAGACAGTCCGCGATCTGGCAATACCTCATCCCGACGGTCCGGAGTGCAAGGTCACGGTATCCGTCGGCGCGGTATGTCTGCCCGCGTCAAGCCCGCCAGATATGGAGGCCTTGTATCGCGCGGCCGACGCGGAGCTCTACATCGCGAAACGCGCCGGGCGGGATCGCTGCTCGGTCCGTCACCTCACGACCGCAACAATGCAGACCGGATCTCTGCAGCGCAGAGCAGAGCGCACGCTGGCGCCATCCTGGCCCCCGACCGAGGACTGAAACCGCCCCGGTGAGATCCGTCGTTGCTCAGCTGGATCGCGGCCGCAGACCTCGGCGCCTCCAGAACGTTGCCAGACTCCAGCCGGAAATCAGGTGCCAGACTCCCCACCACGCCACGATCATCGCCATGCCGCCCAGCCCTGCGAAGTGGTTGAAGCAGATGATCAGACCGAATCCTGAATTCTGTATTCCGGTTTCGAAGCTGACCGCGCGGCGGTCGGTCTCGGGCAGGCCAGCCAGCTTGGTCAACGCGTAGCCGCAGGCCAGACCGAGAGCATTGACGATGGCGACAATCCAGAACGCCACCCCGACATGGCCCAGAAACGCACGCCAATTGCCGAACAGGGCCGCGACGATGAACAACCCGAGAAAGATCATCGACAAGCGCCGCATCGGCTGTTTGATGCGCGCTGCCACGGCGGGAAATCGCGCGGTGACGCCCATGCCGCAGAGTGTCGGGATCACCAGAATCAACATCACCGTCAGCACGATGTCTGACGGTGTCAACGATAGCTCGCGCAACAAGGATTCAGCCGGCGCGTAATGGCCAGCCCAGAACATGAAATTCACCGGAGTCATCACGATGGAGGCCAAGGTCGATAGGCCGGACAGGCTCACCGATAGCGCCGCATTGCCCTGCGCCATGGCCGTCAGGAAATTGGACACGTTTCCGCCGGGACAGGCGGCAAGCAGCAACAAGCCCAGCGCGATGCTCGCCGACGGTTGCAAGACGATGATGCAGAGCCACGCCAATGATGGAAGTAGCAGAAACTGACAACACAGGCCTACGGCCAAGCCCTGTGGCCTGCGCAAAACCGCGCGAAAATCGGCGACCCTCAAATCCAGAGCAACGCCAAACAGAATGATCGCGATGATCACGTTCAGCGCGCCCAACGCCGCCGGACTGAAATTGAGCTGGATCTGATCGAGCGCGGTGGCGTTCATTGTTCTCTCTGCGCTTCCTTAAACACTCCGCCGAGGGCGCGTGACCGCATCCTGCCTGTCGGTCGGGGCGGCCACAAGCAGTGCGCGGGTGACTGACCCACGCGTATTCTCAAGCGGCCGCTGAACACAGACCGTGGTGCTAAGAACCGAATGGGGATCGACGGCGGCGCCATCCGGCTCAGGATAGCGGTTGATACCCTGACAACTACCCACGAATCGGTTGCGGCAGAACGCCCATCAGGCTTGTTCAAGCCCGGGATTTTCGCCAAGATGCCGCGCCCCGCTTCCCAGTCGCTTGCCATGAAATGCACGGTGTACCGCAGCCGCCGACACGATGAACTCTATGTGTTCGTGACAGGCGATATGCCGGCAGACGAGCTCCCTGTGTCGCTCCGCCGACTGACGGGCCCCTTGGAACAGGCGATGGAATTGGAGTTGACGCCCGAACGCCGGCTCGCTCGCGTCGATGTCAACGCGGTCTTGGCCGGGCTGGAGGCATCTGGCTACTACGTCCAGATGCCCCCCAGCCCGATCAAGCCGAGGTTACATACCGGCGACTAGCCCGGGATTCTCGCGTGCGGCCAACCGGGCGCGACGACGCAGTGCCGCCAGCAAGCCCAGCGGACCCAGCAACCAGACGCCGAGCATACCGCCCTTGCCGGTCGCGGCTGGCGTGGGCGTCGGCGTCACGCCTGCCTCCTCGAAGCTGTAGCTCCAGATATGGCGGCCGAACGTGGACGCAAACACCCTCAGTGGGTCGCCGGGGTCCTGCACGATCTGCGTGACCACGACATTAGGCAGCGAGCCGCCCCCCAGCACGCCCCACTCGGAGCCGTCCGTGTCCGAGGAGATGAACGCGCCCAGATCGGTGCCGATCAGCAGCTGCCCGTCGTGCAGCAAGACCGTATTCACCTGCAAGTCGGGGAGGTTGCCCGAGATATCGATAAAGCTTTCCCCAGCGTCGGTGGACTTGAACACGTTACCGGTGCCCAGCCCGTCATTCGTATCCAGATACGAACCCGGTGGCACCCAGTCACGACCGGAGTAGCCGCCCAGGGTCACGTAGATGGTATTGACGTCTTCGGGGTCCTGCTCGATGGCGGTGATGTAGCGGTTCGGCAACCCGGCGGCCGTCGCGATATGCCATCCGTCGGATGAACCTGGATTCGGCGGCAGATCGCCACCGACATTGGTCGCGATGCCGTTCTCGAAGCCCAGATCCCAGCGATTGAGGATGTCGCAGACGCCGCAGAAACCGACGTAGGCCGCTTCGTCCCGCAGGTGGATGGTGGACATCTGCCTCAGCCCCCCGGTGTCGGAGGTGCCCAAGGTGAAGACCTCTGTCCAGTTGTTGGTTGTTCGGCCCTGCAGCGTCTCCACGATGTTTGAGCCGCCGGTCATCACATGCTCGGCATTGGTCTCGTTCATCGTGAAGTAATTCGCGAACATCACGTCCGCGGCACCGGAGCTGACGCTGGACAGGCTCAAACCGCCATCAAGAGTGACGTTCAGACCGCCATTCTGCGTGGTCAGATAGGCGTAGTTGCTGTCGTCAGGGTCGACCGCGGCAAAGAAGCCGTCACCGCCCAGGGACTGATACATCTCGCGGGTATCACCCTCGATGTGGCCGGAACCGTTGTCCTGCAGGCCGAAGTAGACGCGACCGTCTTTCGCCACGGCGAGCCCATACGGCAGCAAGGTGTAAAAGCCCTCGTTGTGGCCTTGCGCCCAGCCGTTGTTGTTGATCTCCTCGCCTGCACCAACGCATTGGCGGAACACGCCGCCGTCGTTCCCGGCAAACAGGCACACTCCGCCGTCACCGGTCGGAATCCACATACCGTCATGCTGGTCCGGATGGGTGGTGGTGTCGGTGATCAACTCGGAGTTGGTCGGACAGGCCGGCACGCCCGTAGTGAGCAGCTGGCAGGATTCACCGGCGTAGTACACGCCGACGACGTTGTAATCGTTGGGTCCGACCTGCGCCAGACCGTCCTGCCCGACCCCGGTCGTGGTCCGGGATTGCCAAACCTCCTCAAGCCCGAAGGTCAGTCGCGTGGGTACACCGCCGAGCAGGTCGGCGCGCGTCGGGTCGGGGGCAACCCAGAGGTTGTACCAAGCCTGAACCCCGGGGCCATTGAACAGGGCGGCGCCGACGACGGACAACCCGGAACCGCTGGCCGGGTTGGCGGCGATCTCGATATCGTCGGCCAAACGCATCCAGCTATCACCGAAATCGGTCGATACGTACACCCCATTGATTGAGGTGGAGTTCAGACCGACCCCCGTGTTTCCGGTGCCGTCGTCCGGCACATCGATCCCCTGCACGCCGCCGTTGAACAGCACGGCGTCACCCACGATGGCGTAGACGACGTTGTGATCCTGCTCAGGTCCCGTGGCGATACCCAGCTCGGTTCGCCCGATACGTTCTTCCGTGGTGAACCCGATATTGGTCAAGCCATCGCCGGAGACATCCAGGCGCACGAACGTATCCGGATCACCGGAATCCGAACGATAAAGGCCGTTGCCCGGCGAATGGATCGTCCCATCCGGAAACACGGCTTTGCCGGCGCGGTAGCCAACCGCGGCGAGCACTTCACCGCCTGCCTCGTCAGTGATGCCCCCAGGCTCCTTGACGACCACATCGGTGACGAAATTCGCGAACTGGCAGGCGCCATAACCCACAGCGCCAGCACATTCAGCCGAGACCGGCAGGTTGACATTGGTGAAGCTGGATCCTGCGTCCAACGACTTGTAGAGACCCATCGAGGTCGCGACATACACCTCATCGGTGTTGGTTGGATCAACGGCGACCTCGAAGCCCATCGCGCCATCGGGCACGCCGGTCGATTGATTCCATGTCACGCCCAGGTCATCCGACCAGAACGCGCCCAGCCCCATGTAGGTGGAGCCGCCCATGACGTGTTCCCCGGACACGACGACCAGGCGCCCGGGCCGATCGCCCTTGGGCGCCACCCATTCCACGGCGCCGTTCACCAGCGTGGGCATGGTGTCGCCGATCGGCACCCAGAAATCTCCCAGGGTTTCGACCGAATCGGTATCGCTCATCCACAGCCCGCCGGTGCCGATCAGCGCGAACAGCCGAATGTTTTCCGGGTCGTAGGCGAAACTGTCCACGCGGCCCATGGAACTGGGAATCCCCTGCCCCGAGGTGCCGTAGCGCGGATCGCTGGTGATCAGCACCCCGGTCCCGTACTCCTCCCAGAGACCATCGGCGCCTGCGATCGCCTTGCGTTCCAGCATCGCGTTCTTGGCCTCGAGCGCGGCGCGCACGGAGCCTGGTTCCACCAGTCCAACACCCGGCGAGCGAGCCTGCATCGCCTGCTGGACTTCTGTGAACGGCTCCGGGTGCTTCTGATTCAGGCAAGCGGTATCGCCATACTGTCGCCGCAACTCGTCAATTTGGCCCTTATTCAGATCAGGACGGAATTCACGGGCGTAGGCCACCGGGTCGACGGGCGAAAACCCCGGCGCGCAGTCGGCGTCCGGCGTATCTCGCCATCCCAGCATGCTGACGGCCATAGCCGCAGCAATCGCCGCGACCGGTGTCGCCACGAATATTGGTTTCATGTTGTATTCCCCAGAATGTACGTTCGAACAGAGCGAAGCAGTCGCCGCTTCCTCACGTTGGCAACACGGGATACAAACGCCATGCCATCCGAGGGCTAAAACTCCCGCGGCGGTGGCCAGCAATCCCGCAGATGAACCCGAGACGGATCGCACCCGAATCAATATCCAGCGCGTTAATCGCCCTGGAAACATGGGATATTTATACCAGTTAGCCGCAAGATCGGGACAAAAGTCCCGCATCGGCGCGATCTGTGCTTATGCTGTCGCCGTTCCGGGTGGTCCGGCGGTGCCGATTGGCGTCCGCGATCCCCGACTTGGCTCAATCTAAACCGTCCACGGCCGACACTGGGGCATAGCATTTCCTGTCGGGGCCATGGACCAAGAGGACATCCATGAAAGCACCTCGCATCGCGTCGCTGGTAGCGGCAGCTGTGATGATGGCAGCAGGCCAACCGGCCGCTGCCGCAACCAAGCACGATCTTCTCGCCAAGCTGGATGCAGCGACCCAGGGTTCGCTGGTCAGCACGGCGCGACCCAATGAGCGGTATTTCGCGGTTTCGACGCCCGATCAGCGTGTTTTGATGACGCTTGATGCCGCGGGCTCGCCTTTGGATCGCGCCACCGAGTTTCTGGCCGAATACGGCGCGCTGATCGGCGTTCAAACGCCGACCGAGCAGCTGGCGCTACAGCGCGTGTTTACCGACCGAGCCGGACGCACGCATGTGCATCTGGATCAGCGCCATCAGGGCGTGCCCGTTTTTGGTGCGCGTACGGTGGTGCATCTGAGCGAGACAGGCGCGCTGGGGCTGAACGGTGTGTTCATCGAAGGGCTGGACAGTTTGGCGATGACGCCGCACAAGTCATCCACCGAGGTCGCGGCCACCGCCAAGGCGATGACGCGCAAGTTCCACCCCGGCGCCGATCCCGTGATCGAGTCGAGTCGCCTCGTCGTCTATCCGATGGGCTTGCTGAAGGGCGTGCCCGGCGAGAATCGGCTGGCCTACGAGGTGAATGTCGTCGACAGCTACCGCCGTCCGGCCGACCCGGTTCGGGAGCAGCTGTTCATTGATGCCACCACGGGTGCCGTGCTCAATCGGATCAACAATATTCAGCACACGCTGAATCGATCGATTCACACGCCCACCATCGATGTGCCTGCGGTGGTCACCGAAGGCAGTGCGCTGGCGCCGGCAGATCCGGAATTCGCGGGCGATGTCACCGGTTCGGACCGTACGCCAAATACCCCGCTCAACAACCTTTATATCTACGCGGGTGGCACCTACGACCTCTATCGCAATCTGTTTGGCCGCGAAGGCTACGACGATGGCGACACCGCTCCGGAAGATCAGATCCAGTTCAGCGTTTATCTGGTCAACGAGAACTGTCCCAACGCCTATTGGGATGGGCAGTCAACAAACTACTGCCCTGGCTTTGATGCCGACGACATCGTCAGCCACGAATGGAGCCACGGCTACACCGAATACACCCATGGACTGATCTATCAGTATCAGTCCGGCGCCCTGAATGAAGCTTATTCGGACATTTTCGGTGAAATGTACGATCTGGTGAACGGCCTGGAAGGCCCGCTGGGCGTCACCCTCACCGAAGGCGAGTACTACGAGAACCGGGGCAGCCGCTGGGTGCTCGGCGAAGATCTGAGCGAGGTTGCCGCTGCATTGCTGCTTCGGGACATGTGGGACCCGGACGGATTCCCGTCACCTTCGCCCGGCAGCGTGATCACCTCGGAGAATTACTTCTGCGGCACCTCCGATGGCGGCGGTGTGCACACCAACTCCGGCGTGCCCAACCATGCCTTCGCCATGCTGGTTGATGGCAAGAGCTTCAACGGCGTGGATATTCCCAGCATTGGCATGATCAAGGCCGCGAACATCTACTTCCGCGCCATGACGGTCTACCAGACGCCGACCACCAACTTTGCCCAGCACGCCGACGCGTTGGAGCAGTCCTGTGCGGATCTGATCGGTCAGCCGCTCACCGATGTATTCGGCGACCCGTCGGATCAGGTCATCGCCGCCGCTGATTGCGACGCCGTGGCTGCAGCGATGCTGGCAGTGGAGATGCGGCAGGATCCCACCGAGAAATGTGGCTACTTGCCGGTGCTTGCGCCCGAAGCCGAAACGCCATCCGTTTGTGAGGAAGGCAGCGGCCCTGTCACCGCCTTCTCGGAAGACTGGGAATCCGGCGCCCTGCCCGCGGGCTGGTCGATCGCCAGCAATGGCACCGGCGATTCGTGGCCGGGCACGAACTGGGAGGTCAGCGCTGACGTTCCGGAGGCTCATTCCGGTTTTGCGGCCTTCGCGCTGGATTCGCTGGAAGGTACCTGTGCGGCTGGCGGTGATATCTCCGGCAACTTCACGCTGGATGCGCCGGCCGTGACGGTCGACGAAGACAACGCCTACCTGTCATTCGATCACTACGTGCAAACGGAAGCCGAGTACGACGGCGGCAACCTCATGTACAGCGTGAACGGAGCCGACTTTGCCGTGGTCCCGGCCAACGCGTTCCTGCACAACCCCCATGGCGCCGCGTTGGAAGCCGCCGCCACCAACACCAACCCCAAGGCCGGCGAGCTGGCCTGGTTTGGTTCGGACCAGGGGCTGGCGACCGGAAGCTGGGGCACGAGCATCGTCGACTTGTCGGCGCTGGCGGCTGCCGGCGATGCCGTCGTGTTCCGCTGGGATTTTGGTCAGGATGGCTGCAACGGCAACCTCGGCTGGTATGTGGACGAAGTCCAGACCTTTAGCTGCAAAGCGGGTGTGGTCGATCCAACCGACCCGACCGATCCGACGGACCCTATTGATCCCACCGACCCTGGCGACTCAGCCGGCGGCGTCTCGGGCGGTGGCAGTCTCGCGGTACTGGATCTGTTGACGATGCTGATGCTCGCCGGACTGCTCATCCGGGCCCGGCGTTCGCGCCGCGGCTAGTTCACCGCATCCGCAATTAGAAGGGCCGGTTTTGCCGGCCCTTCTTTTATTCAGGCGCCGGCTTCGGGTGGCTGCGGTTCCCGTTCAAAGCCGAGGCTTGTCGGCATTGCGTTGGCATCCAGGCGCATCACCGCGATCGACCTGTCACGCCAGTCCAGGCGCAGGGTGGTCTGCGAGCCAGACGGCAGCCCAAGTGCCGCGTCTACGGCAGACTCAACCGAGCCCCCACCCTGCACGTCCAGGTGTTCCAACACCCAGGGCAGGTCTTCGCCATCCAAGCAGCCTGCGCCCACGTCCGTGTCCAGCACGACACTGCCATCGCTATCCAGGTAGCACTGGCGGATCTGCATGGGGGTTTGGTCCGTGTGGGCGATCAAATCGCCGCCCGGCTGCACACGAAACACCAGCGGTGTGTATGCCAGCGTCACGTAGCCTCGTTGCGGACCATTCTGACAGAACCAGCAGCCTCGATCGTCGGCCGCATAGTTGAATCGCATCATGTCGATGAGCTTGGGTCGGTCCACACGCTCGCCTTGCAGAAACCACTGCCCTCGACGGTCCAGATGGATCCACCCGTACAGGTGCGGAACATTGGGCCATTTCGCCAGGGCACGTTGTACCCAGTCTTCCATATTGAATCTCCTTCGCTAGCCCTACCCTATGCGTATTCGCACTCCTGGGATTGATTGGGTAGGGTCGTCGCTCAATGGAATGAATGCATTTTGGCCCTTTCCGGCTGCCCGCGGTGGTCTTGCGCGGTAAGCGACATGGGTCCAGGGAGCGGACATGAAACGGATTTGGCTGAGCGCGATCAGTATCGGTGCTGTGCTCTCACCCGCGATCAGTGGCGCAGACTCGTCGCTAGGTGCGGGCGTGTGGGCAAACTATCGTTACGTACTCGATGACAATCGAGATGACGAGACGTTCGGTGATGTTGCCGATGAAGCGCTCATCATCTACGCCGACGGCGCAGCGGATGAGACGGATGAGGGCTGGAGCTATTCGGCCGAGCTACGCATCGGCCCTGGCAGCTTCACCGACACCGCCAACAATTCCACCGGGGATACCTTCGCCTTGCACAAGGCCTGGGTCGGCTTTGCGCTGACCCCGGCTCACCAGCTGATTGTGGGCAAGAGCCAGGTGCCATTTGCCTGGAAAACCGTGAATTTCTGGCCCGGAGACGGGTTGCAGGCCGGCTATGGCGATCAAATGGACGTGGGAGTGAAGCTCGTATCGGCCACTCCCATCGGTTACCAACTCGCGTACTTCCATGCTGACGACTGGGGCGAAACCAGCACCGACACGGTGGACGATAACGGCCACTGGGGTTCTTCGACGACATATCGCAAAGTGCAGACCGTAGTCGGTAACGTTGATTGGCCGCTGACTGAACACCAGACCCTGTCCCTGTCCGTGCAGGCGGGTCGGCTGCAGGCGCTGGTACCGATGATGGAGCAAGCGGTCGATGGCCGGCATCATGCGCTGGCGCTTCACTATCACGGCAAGTTCGACGCGTTTTACGTCAAAGCAGAATTCATCGACACGCAGCGCGAGTTGCCGGATACCTATCTGGCCAGCGAACCAGCGTTGCCCCGCGAGATCGCCAATCAGCGTGCGGGTTTCGAGCTGGGTTACGAGCGCGGCCCGTGGTTCTGGTATCTGGACGCGCATGCCGCACTGCCCGACACGGCGGGATCGACCACAGACACCGTCTACTCGTACAGCCCGGGCGTCAGCTACGACTACGGGCCCGGCTGGATTTACGTCGAGTACCTCGGCCAAACAGGTTTTGTCGACCGAAACGGACAGGTTGGCGAAGGCGACTTCGATGCTGTCTACCTGTCCATGGATTTCTATCTCTAGCCACTCACCGGCTGACCGCGGCACCTGCCGCACGTTCTCGCCCCTGAGGCGATAGCGATCATCCCACCGCCCATCGCGACAGGAGAAATCGCAATGTCAGATGTTTCAACCTACGACACCGAGCATTCGATCGGCGAAAACAACGTGCAGTTTCTCGGACTGGACATGCACAACCCGGTGTTCTTCATCAGCGCCGTTCTGGTCGTGCTGTTCGTGATCGGGACCATCATGTTCCCCGAGCCCGCCTCCGTGGCGCTCAGCGCTGCCAAGGCATTTGTCATCAACAACTTTGATTGGCTGTTCATGGTGAGCGGCAATCTCTTCGTGTTGTTCTGCCTGGCCCTGGTGATCCTTCCGGTCGGCAGAATTCGCCTGGGCGGGGCTGATGCGACACCGGAATTTTCCACGCTCTCCTGGTTTGCGATGCTGTTCGCGGCAGGCATGGGCATCGGGCTGATGTTCTGGAGCGTCGCGGAACCGCTGGCCTACTACACCGACTGGTACGGCACGCCCCTGAACGTGGAGGCCGGCACGCCCGAAGCCGTCCGTAAATCGCTGGGTGCGACGATGTACCACTGGGGTTTGCACCCCTGGGCGATCTACGCTCTGGTTGGCTTGTCGTTGGCGTTTTTCGCCTACAACCAGAATATGCCGCTGACCATCCGTTCAGCGTTTTATCCCCTGCTGGGCGAACGCTGCTGGGGCTGGCCCGGACATATCATCGACACCATGGCGGTGTTGGCGACCATCTTCGGGCTCGCCACGTCGCTGGGCCTGGGTGCCAAGCAGGCCGCGAGCGGGCTCAATTTTCTGTTCGACATCCCGGCGACGCTCAACACCCAGATTGCCATCATCACCGGCGTGACCGCCGTAGCGGTGATGTCGGTGATCCGGGGGCTTGAGGGTGGGGTCAAGCTGCTGAGCAATCTGAACATGACGCTTGCGATCATCCTGTTGGCTTTTGTCGTGGCCGTTGGCTCCGGGTTCGGCATCTTCGGTGACATTCTGACCACGGCTAGCGCTTACGCGACGAATATTGTGCCGCTGTCCAACTGGATCGGCCGAGAGGACGAATCCTGGCTACACGGATGGACCGTGTTCTATTGGGCCTGGTGGGTGTCCTGGTCACCATTCGTGGGCATGTTCATCGCGCGGGTGTCGCGTGGACGAACCGTTCGCGAGTTCGTCACCGCTGTTTTGCTGGTGCCGACGGCCGTCACGGTGCTGTGGATGGCGGCGTTCGGTGCCAACGGCTTGGAGCAGGCTGCAAACGGGACAGGCGCCCTGGCCGACGGAATCGACAAGGTGTCGCTGTCGCTATTCCATATGCTGGATCAACTGCCTTGGACGTTGGTCACCTCGTGTGTCGCAATCGTGCTGGTGTTGGTGTTTTTCGTCACGTCGTCCGATTCGGGTTCCCTGGTCATCGATAGCATCACCGCAGGCGGCAAGTTGGATGCCCCCATTGCCCAGCGCGTGTTCTGGGCAGTCATGGAAGGCATGATCGCCGGCGCCTTGCTGTTTGGCGGAGGCAAGCAGGCGCTCGACGCACTGCAGGCAGGCGCCATCTCCACGGGCTTGCCGTTTGTGGTGTTGCTGTTGCTGATGTGTGTGAGCCTCTACATCGGCCTGAACCGTGAACGGCGCCAGCTCAAGGCCGCCGCCAGTCAGTAGCCGGGCGGCGGTTTATCGCGTCGGTGCCGGACATACAGCGTCTTGTGTACACGGGCGATGCGCCGGCCGCCTGAGTCGGTAATGTCGACGGTGCGCTCCGGATGCACGGAGCGCGCCCCGTCGGCCAGTGCACGGCGAATGTCGTCCACCTGCCCTTGGCTCCACTCGAAGCTTGCGAAGACTGCCCCGCGACCGGGCTTGAGGAATTCGACGCTCGCAGCCTTGTCCCATACCTCGTAGCCCGGCCCTAGCCGCCCGACGAGGAGTAGCACCCAATGTGGATCGCACATGGAGTAAAGACTGCCGCCAAACTGTGTGCCGAAGGCGTTGCGGTTGTACCAGCGCAGGTCCATGCGTACATCCATGCGCGAAAAATCCGCGGCCAGCGCCGTGACCCGGATGCCGGTTCCCCAGTACGGCGGATAGACGTTAAGAAAGGTTTTGAACAAGCGAGGATGCTTGTAGAGTCTGCTCGGCATTGAGTTGGCTGCGCTCCTGTTGTCCGTGCGTTCATGATCGACCGTCACCGCACTGTATTGGCTCGCCGCTTGCAAAGGAAACACCGTGAAGCACAGCCCGGCCCAACGCGATCAGGGGTTTGTCACGCCCGCATACGATGCGGCGGTGGACTCGTTATGTACCGCCATCGCGCGGTGGCATCGCGACGGCGCCACGGTCATCGGCCTCAGCGGCGCACAGGGAACGGGCAAGTCGACTCTGGCGTTGCACCTTCTTGATGCATTGGCCGCCCGCCATGGTTTGCGTGGCTGCATCCTGAGCCTCGATGACCTCTACCTCACGCATTCCGCACGACTCGGCCTGAGCAAGCGCGTTCACCCGCTGTTCATCACCCGCGGCGTTCCGGGTACGCACGACGCGATGCTGGGACTGGCGCTGATCAAAACCCTGCTCGCAACCGACAGTGAAAGCGAAGTAGCAATCCCGCGATTCGTGAAGGCGATTGATGACCGCGCCCCGATTTCGGACTGGCACCGGGTACAGGGTCCGATCGACATCGTGTTGTTCGAAGGCTGGTGTCTTGGCGTTGGTCCAGTGGACGCCGACGAGGATGGCGCGCCCATCAACGCGCTGGAGGCATCCGAGGACGCAGAAGGCCTCTGGCGCACGTACATCGAGCGTGAGTTACTCGGCCCCTACGCTGATCTGTTCGCCCGTTTGGACCGGCTGGTTTTTCTGCAGGTGCCCGATTTCGAACAGGTTCAGCAGTGGCGCGGTCAGCAGGAGCAGGAAAACGCCCGACAGGTCGACGGCGCGCAGCCGATGTCGCCGGAGGCGCTGCAGCGCTTCATCAGCCACTACGAACGCCTGACCCGACGAGCCCTTGCGACCTTGCCGGATCGCTGTGATGCACTGATCAGGATCGCTCAGGACCATAGCTTTGAGCAGGTGGACGTGCGTTCGTGACAACATCGCAGCCGCAGGCCGTTGTTTTCACCGACCTCGACGGCACCCTGCTCGGGCACCACGATTACAGCATTGCCGGCGCGCTGGCCGGTCTCTCACGTTGCGAGAAGCTGGGCATTCCGGTGGTCCCAACCACCAGCAAAACCGCGGCAGAAACCCTTGGCCTGATGGAGCGGCTGTCGCTGCGTTGGGCCTGCATTGTGGAGAACGGTAGTGCCGCGATCATTCCTGAACAGTCTCCGTGGCGTGCGGCCGCGCCGGAATCGGGCGCGCTGCGTTTCGGCGCCGAACGCGCTCAGATACTCGATGCCTTGCCGGCATTACGACAATCCACCGGTGCGCGATTTGTCGCGTTCAACGAGATGCCGATCACGGGCATTGCCGAGTTGACCGGCCTGTCGTTGGACGACGCACGGCAGGCAGCAAACCGCGGCTACTCCGAACCCTTGCACTGGCAGGATTCGGATGCGGCGCTTGATGCCTTCGAGACAGCCGTCGAAGCCGCTGGCCTGCGCTGTCTGCGCGGCGGACGGTTTGTCCACGTGCTCGGCCCCACCGACAAGGGACTCGCCGCCAAGGCCTTGCTGGACGCGGTTGGCCTGTCGGAAGTGCCGGTGATCGCCCTGGGCGATGCTGGCAATGACGAAGCCCTGATCAACGCTGCGCATATCGGGGTCTGGGTCCGCTCGCCCCGCGGCCCGGCACCCTCGACGACAGCCCGAGTTCGAACGTTCCGGACGCAGGCCCTCGCGCCTGACGGCTGGACCGAAGGCGTCAATGCCGCCATCAATATCTGTATTGGAGACCACGGCGACGCCCCCACGGCGTTCGCGCAACCGTTATGAGTGATTTTTTCCAGAACGGCGTCATCACGACGCTGCATCAACTCCGGCAACGGCCGATTGATGAAATCGAGAGTGAACTGCTGCGGTTCTCGCAAACCCGACCGCTTTCGCTGGTGCTGCCCTGCCTGATCGACGAGCTGTCGCGACCTGCGCTGCAGACCATCGTCTCGGAGATCGCCAAGGTGCCCTATCTGAGCCAGATCGTGGTCGGTCTGGACGGTGCGGATGAGGCCGAGTACCGCGCCGCGCGTCAGTTCTTCGCGCAGCTGCCGCAGAACACGCGGGTCATCTGGAACGACGGGCCACGGCTGCAGGCACTGGACGAACGCCTGCGCTCCGAACTGCTCGCGCCCGAAGCCCGCGGTAAGGGCTGCAACGTCTGGTATTCGCTGGGCTACATTCTGACCCATGGCGAGACCTACACCGGGGCCGTGGCGCTGCATGACTGCGACATTCTCGGCTACGACCGCAACATGCTGGCCCGCCTGCTCTACCCGGTGGCGAACAACAATTTCAGCTATGAGTTCTGCAAGGGTTACTACGCGCGGGTTGGTCAGGAGCGTCTGAACGGTCGGGTGTGCCGCTTACTGCTCACGCCGTTGATCCGCACGCTGCGCAAGATCTTTGGCCCGCTGGAATACCTCGACTACCTCGACAGTTTTCGCTACGCGCTGGCTGGGGAATTCTCGCTGAGGACCGGGGTGGTCTCCGATTTGCGAATTCCAACGGATTGGGGCCTGGAAATCGGGGTGCTGTCCGAGATGTACCGGAACTACTCGACCAACCGGCTATGTCAGATCGACATTGCCGATCAGTACGATCACAAGCACAAGGCGCTGTCCGCCCACGACGACAGCGGCGGGCTGGCCAAGATGTCCATCGACATCATCAAGGCCATCTATCGCAAGCTCGCGACCAATGGCGTGGTGTTCACCACCGAGAGCTTTCGTTCGATCAAGGCGACGTATTACCGGGTGGCGCTGGATTTCGTCAGCACCTACGCGGCCGACGCACGGGTCAACGGTCTGAGTTTCGACAACCACCGGGAGGAACAAGCCGTGGAGTTATTTGCGAAGAATATCGTCAAAGCCGGTGAAATCTTTCTGAA
The DNA here is from genome assembly GCF_964229365.1 of Abyssibacter sp. Lineage (NCBI taxonomy): Bacteria > Pseudomonadati > Pseudomonadota > Gammaproteobacteria > Chromatiales > Oceanococcaceae > Abyssibacter > Abyssibacter sp. The sequence continues at coordinate 106,468 of NZ_CAXRDQ010000054.1, forward strand.
AAATCCGATGGAGACGCCATTCATTCCGAGCTGGAGCCGGGTCCGATCGGCCATGCCGGATGTGCTGGATCAACTGTCGGACGCCATCGAAGCGGACCATCGGGACTATGGCTGAACCTTCGCCCTGGCGGCTGCGCGACCGCCTCCATGATCACATTCGCCTGCTCTACCCCGACCAGGACACCGGGGCGCTGGTTGAGGCCTGCATCGCGGCCATGCGGCTGGACCCGGAAACGCCGACGCCGGAATCGCGCCGCAACCTGTGGAGCGAAGCCGATTCGGTGGTGATCACCTACGGCGATACGGTGACATCGCCCGACGAGCATCCGCTGGACAGCCTTGCGGCGTTCATGCGCCATCGCCTGCGCGACACGGTCTCCTCCGTCCATATCCTGCCCTTCTACCCGTGGACATCGGACGACGGCTTCGCCGTCTCCGACTATGGCGTCGTTCACCCGGAACTGGGGGATTGGGATGACATCCGGCAGATCAGCCAGGATTTCCGGGTGATGGGCGATTGCGTGATCAACCACTGCTCGGCCTCGCACCAGTGGTTCAAGAATTATCAGGCGGGTCTCGCGCCCGGCGACGGCTATTTTGTCGAGGCCGACCCGGAAAAGGACCTGAGCGCAGTTGCGCGGCCACGTACGTCCCCACTGCTGCGGCCGGTGGAAACCAAAAACGGCACCCGCCATGTCTGGTGCACCTTTGGGCACGACCAGATCGATCTGGATTTCGCCAATCCGGAATTGATGCTCGAGATCATTCGTCTGTTCCGGCACTACCTGGATCGCGGGGTGACGGCCTTCCGGCTCGACGCCGTGGGCTACGTCTGGAAGGAAGACGGCACGTCCTGTCTCAATCTGGCCGGTGCCCACGAGGTGGTTCGTCTCATTCGCACTCTGGTCGAACATGCTGCACCGGACGCCTGGATCATTACCGAGACCAATGTTCCGATCTTCGAGAACCTGGCCTATTTCGGTAATGCCAACGAAGCGCATCTGATCTACAACTTTTCGCTGCCGCCACTGCTGCTGCATGCGCTGTGCACCGGCAACAGCCGTCATTTGCGCGCCTGGATGATGAGCATGCCGCCGGCCCGCGACGGCACGACCTACTTCAATTTTCTCGCCTCGCATGACGGGATCGGCCTGCGTCCGGTCGAGGGCTTGCTGGACGACAATGAACGCGACGCCATGGTCACGGCGATGCAGTCATTTGGCGGTCTGGTGTCCTGGCGAACGGTAGCCGGCGGCGAGCAAAAGCCCTACGAAATCAATATCGCATTGTGGGATGCCTGTCGCGGTACGGTGGACGGCGAGGATCAATGGCAGCTGGAACGCTTCATCTGCGCGCATGCCGTCATGCTGGCGCTGGAGGGGATCCCCGGCATTTATATCCATAGCCTGCTCGGCACCGGCAACGACCTTGCAAGCGTCGAGAAAACCGGGCGAAGTCGGTCGATCAACCGGGCCCGATGGGACCGGCAAACACTGGAATCAGCGCTGGACGATCCGGAGAGCTCCCACGCACAGGCGTTTGCGAGGATGTCGCATCTGCTCGCGGTGCGGCGACTCCAGCCGGCATTTCACCCCAACGCAACCCAGTTCACCCTGCAGCTGCGCGACGGCTTGTTCGCCTTCTGGCGGCAAAGCCGCAGCCGGGATCAGTGCATCTTTTGCGTGAACAATCTCACGCCCGAGCCGCAACGATTCGCCCTCGCGGATCTGAATCTCATGCGCAACGAACAGTGGTATGACCTGATCTCGGACCAGGCCATGCCCGATGTCTGGAGCGAGCTCGAGCTGTCGCCGTACCAGTGCCTGTGGATCACCAACCGGCCGCGAGATAACTGAATCGAGCCCGTTCGGGCTGGGTCCCGCTGAGCTCAACACCTGGCGCAGTCCCGGTCGACCGCCGCAACCTCTGGCTGCAGGGTCGGGTGATCGATATCGAAGGCTTGGTGCAACCGGTGACGGATGGCAGCAAGGACCGCCGGCCAGTCATTCATCGTCTGCATCTCTACATGCGCCGACAAGGCGATGGTCTCCGAGGACACCGACCAGACGTGGACATGGTGCACATCGGCAATCGACGGGTGGGCGTCTTGCATGGCGGCCTGGATCTCAGCGAGATCCAGCCCGCGGGGCACGCCGGCCATGACCACGTTCAGCGCATTGAGCAACAAACGGGTCGACGATACGACGATCAAGGCGCAGACGAATAACGAGAGCAGCGGATCAATGGGCAGCCACCCGGTTGCCCAGATGATCACACCCGCCGTAACAGCAGCCAGCGAGCCCAGCAGATCACCCATGACATGCAGTAGCGCGCCCTGTGTGTTCAGGGTTTGCTCGCCGCGATGAAGTAGCCAGGCCACCAACAAGTTGATGCCAAGACCCAGCGAGCCGACAAGAATCACGGCCGACGCATCCACGTCCACTGGATTGCCCAGGCGCCGCAATGCTGACCAGGCCACCAGTACTACAACCGCATACATGAACAGGACATTGACCAGCGCACCGACCAGCTCGGCACGCTTCCAGCCATAACTCAGCCGCCGCGTGGGTCCCAGCGCCGACAGCCGCGCCGCCACCGCGCCGATGCCGAGCGCAGCGGCATCGGTGAGCATGTGACCGGCGTCGCCCAGCAGTGCAAGCGAGCCCGCCCACCAGCCGGCCACGGCCTCCACGGCGGCGAAGCCCAGCGTGAGCGCAAGTGCCAACCACAGTGTGCGGCCTGCGCCATGCGATCCGTGATCATGGTGATGGTTCGGGTGATCGTGGCTCATGATTCTGTTATGCCGATCCAGCCGCCAGCACTCAAGCCGGGTCTGCGAACATGTTCAGGCGACGCCGCCTGCGCAAGGGTTGTTTGGCTGCTGCAAATCGGCGTCGCCAGCGCAGCAATGTTCTGTCAGAAATCGCATCAATTCATGCATGGCGCGAAATTCCGGCGCGTAGAACACATGCCGCCCCGACTTGCGGCGCGTGACCAGACCGACCTGGCGCAGGGTTTTGAGATGGAACGACAGCGTTGGCTGGCTCAGTCCGATCTCCGGGATCAGCTCCCCGACACACAACCCGTCGGGCGCGTGACGTACCAGGTGACGATAGATGCTCAATCGCGCGGGCTCGGCCAGGGCGGCTAGCTGAGCCGAGGCTTCCTGCAACCGGGTTGTATCGGGCACGGCGTCGGTCATGAATCATCTGTGGTTAAAAGCCACTGATCAGACCCATCGTCCAGGCAAAGCCGGTTTTACTCGAGAGGCGCTGGCAGCGTGTAGACCGAAGCGTATCGCATAGCGTGTTTACAAAGAAATGACCACAAATGCACTGCACCAGCATTTCTCTGTAATTCCATCGGTCAAGTCTCAACAGTTCAGATAGATAGACGCTTCCTGGCGACGCGATGGTTTAGTTTTCGACCGTCTCTTCCATCAGCAGCGTTTCGTAAAAATTGATCATTCGAAGATATTCGGGCACCGCGATTCGCTCGTTAATGCCGTGGATTCGCTCTGCAACATCTGCCGTGTACTCGAAGGGCGCGAAGTAATAGGCATTGTCGCGCACGGCCGCGTAATGGCGATTGTCGGTGGTGGCGAGAATAATCCCGCTGGCCACCACCGCTTCGGGAAAGCTGCGGTGAATGGCCGCCCGAATTCTCATGAAAGCCGCGGACGAAGCATCGGATAGTGGCGGCGGATTGCTACCAAAGACGTCGATGGGCTCGATGGTCACAGCGGGGTCATCGATCAGTCCACGGACCGCGTCGGTGACCGATTCAATGGTCTGCCCCGGCAGAATGCGGAAGTTGACGGTGGCGCTGGCCGTCGATGGCAGCACGTTGTCCTTGACCCCCGCGCGCAGCATGGTTGGCGCGGTCGTGGTTCGGATGAGTGCGTTCGTCGTCCGGCTCGACGCCAGACTGTCCAGCAGTAGGGGTTCGAACAGCCAGCGATTGGCGATGAAAAACCGATTCAGCCACCCCATGTGCGGCGCCAACTGGTCAAGCATCGTACCCACCGGCTCGATCAACTGCGCGGGCAACGGCTGCGTGTCCAGACGTGCAAGGCCGCGTGCGAGGCGCCCGATGGCGCTGTTCCGTGAGGGTGTCGAGCTGTGCCCGCCATCGCCCTTCGCCGTGAGCTGCAGCGA
>NZ_CAXRDQ010000055.1:0-6876 GCF_964229365.1 Abyssibacter sp.
GCCGGCTGAAATGGCTTTGCCGGCGCGGCATGAAAGAGCATGACGTGCTGTTCGAGCGCTTTCTCGTCCGCGAATACGATCGGCTTGATCGCGATGGTCAGGCGGCCTTCATCCGCCTGGCCGAACTGGACGATCCGGACGTCAACGCGATCTTTCTCGGGCGTGTTGACGCTCCGGACGCTCAGATCCGCGCCGTGGTTGATCGAATGGTCGCGCTGAAGGACTGAACTACGGTGGGGTGACGAACTCGCGTATGGCTTCAACAAAGCGCTGAGACGCCGGTTCCCGACCCAGCAGCAGATGGTTGTCGCTTTCCAGGCCGAGGAATTCCGCCCCTGAAATTGTCGAAGCCAGATCGCGTCCGGTCTCGGCCGGAATCCGTTGATCGCCGAGCGAGTGAATCACCAGGGTCGGGACGCGAAGCTCGGCCAGCCGATCACGAACATCAATATCGCCGAATGCGGAAAGAAACCGCACCGCGTTCTCCGGCGATGTCGTCGCGCGTTGAAATTCGTTAAACCAGTTCAACTCCTCTGCTGTGGCGCTGGGCATGAATGTCGACGAAAAGATCTGTCGGTATGCAGGGTTTGCACTGCCCCATCCTGTCGCCGTCAGGGTCATGATGGCCTCGCGCTCTCGGACCACTTCGTCGCTAGCGTCAATACGCCATCCGGCAGGGTAGCCGCCGAAGAGGATTAATTTCGACACGCGTTGTGGATGTCGAACGGCATACTCGATCGATACGGCCGCGCCTTGCGATATCCCCAGCAGGGCGAATGAGTCCAAGCCCACCGTATCGACGACCGTTTCCAGGTCGGTCACAAACGCATCAAAGCTCAGATCGTCAACAGACCAGTCGGATAGCCCATTGCCGCGCTCGTCATAGCGTACGAACCGATGGTCATGGGCCAATTGTCGGAACAACGGGCTCCAGATTGGTGCGTTCCAGTCGAGTTCAAGATGGCTGAGCCAGTTGGCGGCCTTCACGATCGGTGGGCCGTCGCCGACTGTCGCGTAGGCAATGCGCGCCCCGTCGGATGCCGAACAGAACTGTATCTTTTGCCGCGTCAGGTATTGACGTGGCGTCGGATGATCGGGTGTTGGGTGATCTTGCGTGGCGCTCCGACCAGGCATCTGGCTTGACCAGGCGACGCCGGCCTGTTGGAAACGCTGGCTCAGAATGCGTTCTTGATCAGCGGCTGACGCGGCGTCACCGAACTGCTGATGGCGACCAAGCAGCAGGGTAGCCGCCTCCGGGTTGAATGGTTCCTGATCACTCCAGGCTTGCGCGGCGGCGAGCGCATGATCGGGAGGCAGGTCTTTGTGTAAGGCCAAGCGACGTAATGCGGTGCCGAGCAGACGTTCAACATGCACGCGCTCCGCAACTAACCATTCCTGAAACTGCGCCTGATCTGGCAGGTCGATGCCATCAAGCAACGGGCCTTTGAGTGTGTGGGTGATGGCGTCGAGTTCGCTGGGCGACAGCGTGGCGCAATCTAACGCATTCATGTGGGTGTGCAGATCCACCTGAAGCCGGTCGTGCTGCAATGTGACGCGCTCGCGGTCTGCGATGAGGCGCTCATCGTCGGATGCATTCACCAAAGGGCGCAGTTTGGTCAACGACCAGCGCAGCGCGCTCCGGGGATCGTCAGGCAACCTCCATAGCAGTTCGCAAAGCCGCTCCCGCCGATGGGGCCGTCCGGTTAGCGCCAGGTAGCCCAGCAGCGCGCGCGTGCGTTTGGACGCAGGCAGTGCAACCGGGACGCCGTCATGGAGTACCTGAAGTTCGCCTAGCGTGCAGATGTCTATCCGTGTCATCGAACTGCGCAATCCGTCGCATGAACCAGCTCATTCCAACGGAGCCGACAACGGTCGCTCAAACGCTGAGGCCCAACACTGGTTCGCAAGGCATTGGATGAATGCCGAACGGACGCCAAAGCGACTGGCGCCACCAAGGAAGAGAGGATCATGTGTATGGAGACCAGCAAAGTCTATCCCCCCCGCCACCTGCAAGACGGGCGGTCATCGCGAGAGAACCGGCGCAGAGACATGCCGAATATGTCGGCTCGCGCAGCGCGTCGGCCTCTTCGCGCGGAGCGGCGACGCCCCCATGGCGCAGCACCCGGCATCGCAAACCAGCCGTTCGCGGCGCGATGCAGTCAACACCTGGAACAGGTTTGTCGCGTGTTGGCGGGCATCCTGATCGCGGTGGCCTACATTGAATGCCTCCGCAGTGTCGGAGGCGCGGGATAGGGGCGCCCCGTCGTGGCGGCAACGTCCAACCGGCGCTTGCTTGCGATGCTGCTTTAAGCGGGGGCGCGAGCCTGGCTGAGGGGAGGACGCTTGTTGCAGCGTGTCCGGGCTGGCTGCACTAGGCCGCGTCGCGAATTCTGACGCGATCGGGCGTGAGGACGGTGTCCTTGGCCACGGCTTCCGTGTCCGGAAAATCGCGGATGAAATGCAGTCCGCGGCTTTCGTGGCGTGAAGCCGCGGAGTGGACGATCAGCTCCGAAACCGTCAGCAGGTGGCGCAGTTCGATCAGGTCCGGCGTGACGTGGAAGTTGCCGTAGTACTCCTGGACCTCGTCGCTCAGCAGCTGAACGCGGTGTTGCGCACGCTCCAGGCGCTTGGTGGTGCGCACGATGCCGACGTAGTCCCACATGCAGCGGCGCAGTTCCTGCCAGTTATGGCTGACCACGACTTCCTCGTCGGAATCTCTGACTTGACTGGCATCCCAGGGCAACAGATTGCCGGGGGTTGGCCATTGCTGGATGCGTGAGGCCAGATCCTCGGCCGCTGCAGTCCCGAACACCAGGCATTCGAGCAGCGAATTGCTGGCCATGCGGTTGGCGCCATGCAGGCCCGTTGATGCGGTTTCGCCGACTGCGTACAGCCCAGCCAGATCAGTGCGGCCGTTCAGATCGGTGAGTACGCCGCCGCAGGTGTAGTGAGCGGCCGGGACGACCGGCAGGGCTCGCTGGGTCGGGTCCAAGCGCAGTTCCAGGCAGCGGGCGTGGATGGTCGGGAAGTGTTGCCGCAAGAAGTCGGGTTCCAGTTCGGTCGTGTCCAGCAACACGTGGTCCAGGCCGAGCCGTTTCATTTCGTGATCGATGGCGCGGGCGACGATGTCTCGGGGGGCAAGTTCCGCGCGTTCGTCAAACTCAGGCAAGAAACGCGTGCCATCCGGGCGGAGGAGCAGGGCGCCTTCACCGCGTAATGCCTCGGTGATCAGAAAATTGCGCGCCTCGGGATGGAACAGGCAGGTCGGGTGGAACTGCATGAACTCCATGTTGGCAATACGGCATCCAGCCCGCCACGCCATGGCAATGCCATCACCGGTGGCGCCATGCGGATTGCTGGAATAGAGGTAGACCATGCTCGCGCCGCCGGTCGCCAGTACCGTGGCCTTGGCGGGGTAGGTGTCGACCGTTCCGGACCGGATGTTCAGCAAGTAGGCGCCGACGATGCGGTCCTTGGCGCGGATCAGGTCCACTGCCATGTGGTGCGCCAAGAGCTGAATGTTCGGATGGGCACGGGCCAGCTGCATCAGCGTTTTTTCCACGGCACGCCCGGTGGCGTCGTCGGCGTGAATGATCCGCCGATGGCTGTGACCGCCTTCGCGTGTGAGGTGATAGGCGAACCCGTCTTCCGTATCAGAGGGCGTGAAGCGCACACCCTTGTCGATCAACCAGTGCACGGCATCGGCACCCCGTTCCACCGTGAACTGCACCGCGGCGCGATTGCACAAGCCAGCGCCGGCCGCGAGCGTGTCGGCCACGTGGGCGTCGATCGAGTCGCCTTCATCAAGCACTGCGGAGATCCCGCCCTGGGCGTACAGCGTGCTCCCCTCTGAGATCCGGCCCTTGGAAACGACTAGCGAACTGATGCCGCGATCGGCCAGGCGCAGGGCCGTGACCAGGCCAGCGGCTCCGCTGCCTAGGATCAGGACATCGAACGGGGTGGGCCTGGGCATGACGTGTGACTCGGCAGACTGATAAACTCTTGCGATTCGCGCGGTTATCGGCCGCGCATCCCTTGAACTATATCGGAACCGGGTTCAGTAAGCGTTGGGTCGGTACCGTGTGCAGCGCGCATACGGCACCGGAGTTTGCGCTTATCCACCCCCTCTACGAACACCCGAATGGGCGAAGACGTAACAGACGATATTCTCGTAGCACGCGCCCAGGCCGGGAACTCCGCTGCCTTTGACATGCTGGTCCGTCGTTACCAGCACAAGGTGGTGCAGCTCGTCTCACGCTATGTGTCGGATGCCGACGCGTCAGATGTGGCCCAGGAGTCCTTTATCAAGGCCTATCGCGCGCTGCGGAACTTCCAGGGCAAAAGCGCGTTCTATACGTGGCTGTACCGAATTGCGGTCAACACCGCGAAGAACCATCTCGTCGCCCGCAGCCGCCGTCCCGCTTCACAAGACATTGATGTCGCCGATGCGGAACAATATGGGCACACCGAGCATCTAAGCGACGTGTCCACACCGGAGGGGGTGGCACTAACCGATGAAATTCGGGACACGGTGGCAGCCGCAATGGACGATTTGCCGCCCGATCTGAAGACAGCCATCGTGCTGCGCGAATTGGAGGGAATGAGCTATGAAGAGATCGCACAGGCCATGGAATGCCCTGTGGGTACGGTTCGCTCTCGTATCTTCCGCGCCCGCGCAGCCATTGATGAACGTGTACGACCCCTGCTCGATTAGGGCATCAGGCCCTTTAAGTACCCTTGGGTGGAGCCAATCGCCGCTATGACTAACGAAACGCTTTCTGCTTGCATCGATGGGGCCTGTGAAGACATGGCCGAAGCCCTTCGGTCTGTCGAGGCCTCTGACGAGTCGCGCCAGACCTGGTCGCGATACCACCTGATCGGCGATGCGATGCGGGCACGGTCCGGCGCCACTTTCGCTGATGCTGGTTTTGCCAGCCGCGTAATGGCCGCAATTGAGAACGACGAGATGGCGCCAGCGCCGTCCAACGTCACGTCAATCGAGGTGGCGCGCGGCAAGCGTCAATGGTTGTCGCGTCGGACGACCGGCTGGGCGGTCGCTGCCTCAGTCGCTGTGGCGTCATTGGCCACGGTGTCCGTCATGATGTTGCCCGGCGCTGATGACGAGCCCGTACTGGTCGCGCGTGATGTGCCGTCGACGACGACGCTGCCCCTGCAGGAGCGTGGTATCCAGCCAGCGGTTCAGACCACAGGCGTCGCGCCCCGTGGTCCGGTGGCGCAACCGACGCAGGCTGCCGCCACCGTGCGCTGGTCTCAAATGGAGCCCGATGCCGCACAGCAACTCAATGGCTACCTGATCAATCACAGCCGCTACCGCGCGGGACCGGGTGTTGGCGGGACTTTGGGCTACGCACGGGTTGCCAGCGTCAACGGTGAGCCCGTCGAGGCCAGCACCGCCTCTGCAGACTGAGTACCGCATGCTGCAACGCTTGACTATCGCGGTTGCAGTGCTTGCGACCTCGGCTCCTCTCTGGGCTGCTGACCGGACTCCGCAGGAGTGGTTGGCGGAAATGTCCGACGCCGTTCGCACTCAAAACTATGAGGGTGTCGTTGTTTATCGCACCGGCGAGCAACTGGAAACCATGCGAGTTGTGCATCGGTTTTCCGAAGGTCAGGAAGACGAACGCCTGATCTCCTTGACCGGCGATGCCCGCGAAATCGTGCGTCGCGACGGCGAGGTGCGCTGCCTGCTGCCGCGGGAACGGGCCGTGATGGTGGATGAACGCGGTCAGAGCGCGCTGCTCCCCAAGGTGTCCACGGTTGGACTGGAAACCTTAGGGTCGCACTACGAGTTCTCGCCGGGCGTCGTCAATCGCGTCGCCGACCGGGCCTGTCAGGTGGTCGGTCTCAAGCCTCGTGATGAATTCCGTTTCGGCTACCAGCTTTGCATCGATGTTCAGACCGGCGTGCCTTTGCGTATCGCCTTGGTTAACGGCGACGGTGATTCCCTGGAGCAATTCCTGTTCACAGCTGTGACCTATCCGGACAGCATCCCGGATCAAGCATTTGTCCCCGCGATCGATACCACGGGTTTTCGCGAAATTCGGCATCGGGGCGAAGCCAGTTCAGCCGAGTCAGCGAAGGGGCAATGGGAAGTCACAGAGTTGCCGCCTGGTTTCAAGCTGGTCGGCCAAAGCACGCGATTGTTTCCTGGTGCCGCCAAGCCCGTGAGCCATCTGTTGCTCACGGACGGACTGGCGACGGTGTCTGTCTTTGCGGCAGAGAACAAGTTGCCGACCAAGGTCTTTCGCGGCGTCTCCAGCATTGGCGCCGTGCATGCCTACGGTCGCATGGTGGGTGACTATCACGTCGCCGTTGTCGGCGAGGTGCCGGCGCAAACCGTCGAACAGATCGGCGATCATCTGACTCGAATCCAACCCTGACCGTGATCGAGGAACGCGCAGTCGTCGTTGAATCCAGCGACCAGGGCGTGCTCGTGACCACGCCCACGCGTGCAGGCTGTGCGCGATGCGCAGAGGGCCGTGGTTGCGGCGGCGGCGTACTGGGCCGCTTAACTGAGCGGCGCTCGCAACCGGTGGTCATGGCGACCAACGCAAGTGGCGGCGGCCTAGCCGCTGGCGATGCGGTCATTGTGGGTCTGAAAGACGAAGCGCTCGTCAGTGCCTCGTTGTCCGTTTACGTGGCACCGCTGGTGCTGATGCTGGTGACAGCGGTGACTGCCCATTGGCTGTTTGCTGCTTCCGAACCGCTGGTCGTCGCTGCGGGCATCTGCGGGTTGCTGGGCGGATTTGGTTGGGTGGCCCGCCGAGCCAGGCAGCCAGGCTGGGCGGAACGGGATCAACCCGTTGTGTTGCGGCGCGCAAACGGCGAGACTGCGGAATTATGCGACACAGAACC
>NZ_CAXRDQ010000056.1:0-17626 GCF_964229365.1 Abyssibacter sp.
ACCTGCCTCAGAAGGCGCTCAAACACCAAGCACCGATACAGGCGATGAAACAGTGGGCACAATCACACCCTCAACTTTTTCGGCGAAATGTACGGAATCTTCCGGGACCCGACACCTAGGCTCTGTGGGCTTCTGGGAGCGGGTTACTTCGAATAGGCGTTCTGAGAACCCACATCCTCTGAATCTGCCGTGACTTGGCATAAACCACGAAAATCCACATGCGTGAGAAGGAACGAGCTCCAGCGCTGCTTACCCCGTCCACAGTAGATTCCGGATACCCCGTTTTTTGCGTGGGTGCCGTGCGGCCCGCCGTCGTAAAGCCGCCAGCGTATGGCGCTGGCTATTGATCTGTTTCCGGTACTTCGACGCCAATCTGGGGCAGCCCTTGACCCGTGGGCGCCGACACCGGACCTGGTTGCGGCGTGGGCTGATCACGGTAGCGAGCCCCGCCGACCGTCGCGGTGCCGTGACCGCTGCGCAGCCCCGGATACTGGAAACTCTGGTCGAGCTGTTCAAGCGCTTCGGCCAAATCCTCGGCCTCGGTGGTGACGACATCCTGGGGGGCCGCATTGACCCGATGCGCCAGCAATACGAGCGCGGAGACCCGGATAATCTGACGCGGCAATTGAGAGCGATGCATGTTGGTACTCCTGCGTAGATGAAGAAAAAAGACGATCAGGGCTGGCTGTTCAAGCCTTCGCCATCAGGGGGGGTGGATATCCACGTGTCGCTGTCTGGTCCCTGATCCATGGGCAGGTTGACGACAAAGGGCGGCGTGAAACGATCCAGTGCATTCAGGCCGCTGTCGTTGGGGTCAGGCACCCATTGCGCCGCCTGCAGGCTGGCGTTCGTCTCGCAATAAAGCTCCCCGGCCAATGGCTGCAGGATGGCGTCGAGCAATCCGCCGACCAGTCCGTCCAGCAGCCCCAGGTCATCCAGCACGTTGGTCAGCAGCGTGTAGACGACTGCGTTGACCAGGTTGCCATCGTCCCGCACGCGTGTTCCCGACGGGCAACACACCTCGCCGACATCGACCGTGGGCACCGCGCCGAGCAGCACCGCATTCAACGCCGCCGTCGTGGTCGTCAACAACGCATCTATGGGACCGAGATAGCGGGTCAGTATGTCGCCCTGGTCGTCGTAGCCCGAGGGGCAGCTGCAAACCCCGCCGAGGTCGGCGAGACAGGATGTTTCCGGCTCACCGGGCTGGCCGAGCTGAAAGGCTTCGCAAGGTGAGCCCGACACCACGCGCTGCGACAGGTAGCGCGACCGGATCTCGGACACCTCAACCGGACAGAACTGGTCGGTACTGCGATACAAGTCACCGCGGAGCCCGCCCTGCGATGCTCCGATCCCGTAGGTCGGTGAATTCTGCACGCCATACAGGTAACTCACGGCACCGGTTCCGGCGATGCCGTCGTAACCGATGCTGTCGGTGTCCTCATCGCTGGCGAGCTTCATGCACGGCGTGCCGGTGCAGTTCTCGCCGGAGTAGTACACCGGTTCCCGTGTGGTGAATCGGTCGTCGCGAACGCCAATCAATGCCCGGTAGTTACGATGATCGGGGTCCGGCGCAGCAGGCGGCACCGTGCGGTCGATGTAGCTCACCAGAGGGGCTTCGTGTTCGTCAAAACCCAGTGCCTCACCGAGCACCCGGCCGCTGTCATCAATGACGAGCACGGCCTGCGACCGCTGCTGGGCGATGCGCTTGACCAGGGCGTCGCGAATCGCGATGACCCCGACAATGGAACCGATGACCAGAATGGTCGCGATCAGCAAGAGCTCGACCGTGATGATGAATCCGCCCTGGCGGCGCTTGGCGGCGCGAGCGCGCGTGTGAGTCTGTGTCATCTGCATCAGAACCTTGATCGTGCCTAGAACAGTTCGCCGATCATGCCGAGTACATCCATTAGCTGGATAGCTGCGGGAAACATGACCAACACCAGAAACATGGGGAAGCACACGAGCACCATGGGCAGCATCAACTCCATCGACTTGCGCTGGGTCAGTTCGGTGACCTGCTGCGCCTGCTCATGGCCCAGCAAGCGGGCCTGGGCATCCAGGGTGTCCGCGATCGGGGCACCCGCCTCATGGCCGACACGAAGCACGGCGGCAAGACGTTCCGTGGCGGGCACGCCCGTGCGTGCGGCCAGATGCGAAAAGGCGACGTTGCGGTCACGGCCGGCATTGATCTCGCGGCTGATCAGCTCCATCTCCTGGCCCAGCGGGTCCTGCGAATCCGGTCGCAACCGGGCAACCTGGCTCAATGCCTGTGTCAATGGAACACCGGAACGCAGATACGCGACGATCAGGCTGATCAGAAACGGCAGGCTTTGACGAATGCGTTGGCGCCGCTGATGCCGGCGCAACAGCAACCAGAGATCCGGCACGAAACCCGCGGTCAGCACACAGGTCACGACCGTCACCGGTTGCGTGCCGTCGGTCCATTCCAGGATCAGCAGCCCGGCCAGTAGCGCCAGCGTGAACTTGACCGCCCAGAAAACGCGATACGCCTGTCGCGGATGCAGCCCGGCCTGCCGCAAGCCTCGAAGGTACAGGCCACGCTGGGGCTCGCCTTCCAGCGTTTCCCGGCGACGGTTGCCGGGGCGGCGCAGACTGCTGCGCTCCATGTGCCAGAACAGCAGGCCGCTGGCGATCATCAGCCCCAGCGCGAGCATATCCACCCACATCGTCATCATCGTCATTCCTGCATCCTCAAGATTCGACGTAGCCACACGAAGCCGGCCACCTGGCACAGCGCCGCCGAGAGCAGCAGTGTCACCCCCTGCGGGTGTTCCAGCAGCACATCGAGCCATTCGGGCTGGCGCCAGAGGAACACCGGAATCAGCAAATAAGGCAACGCCCCGGCAAACAGGGCGGCATAGCGCGCCCCGGACAGTTGACTCTCGACCTGACGGCGAAGCTTGAGCCGCTCATGCAGCAGAGCGCTGACTGCACGCAGCAGGCTGCGAAAGTCTGTTCCGTCATGCCATTTGACCACCAGGGCCTGAGTCAGCAGGCGCGTGCCTTCACAGTCGTAGCGCTCGCGCATCCGGCTGAGCGCCTGTTCGATGGGCAGCCCGAGATCCAGCCGGCCCAGCACTTCCGCCAGTTCCTTGCGCACCGTCGCCGGGCCCGACAGCGAAGCCGTCTCGATGGCTCCATGTGCGTTCAGTCCCGCCTGCACGGCCGCGTTCATCAAATCGGTCGCATCCACCAGCTGGGTTTCGAAGTGACGGCAACGCCAACTCGCAGCATCGCGCAGCACCAACAGCATGAGCGCAGGTAGGCCAACACCCACGACCCCCGCCAGGGAAGGCAACTCCGGCTTGAGCAGCGTGGCGGCGGTCACGGCCAGCAACCCCGGCACCAGAATCAAAGCCAACACGACCAGCGCGGCCGGCTGGCCGGGCAGCGCCGCCCCCAGCCGCTGTAATGCGTTGGGCCGCAGCGACTCGCGGGCATCGGGGACGACATAGTCGCCATTCGCCGGTGTGGTCAGCACCTGCCTCAGCCGCAGGGCACTGACCCCACAAGCCAGCAGGCAGGCGACGATGGCTACGACTTCAAACGGCATCCCGCAGCCCGGTGTAGCGATCGGGTGTCAGATACCCCAGCACCTGCGCGCGCTCCAGGAACCGCGGCGGCGCACCCGTGCACTCGTGGTGACCGACGATCCCACCGCCGATATCCGCCCGTGCCAGCTTGTAACGGTAGAGTTCGTTGACCTTGAGCGAGCCCTGATCGTCGTGGACTTCGCAAAGGCTGACGATGCGACGCTGGCCATCCCGGAAGCGCATGACCTGAACGATCAGGTGCACGGCTGATCCGATCATGTCCCGAATCGTCTCCCGCGGCATACCGGCGTCGCCCATGTGGGCCAGCGCTTCCAGACGCCGCAGAACATCCTGCGGACTGTTGGCGTGCACGGTGGTCAGACTGCCGTCATGTCCGACGTTCATCGCCTGCAGCATGTCCAGCACCTCGGCGCCACGCACTTCGCCGACAATGATCCGATCGGCGCGCATGCGCAACGCGGTGCGCACAAGTTCGCGCAGCGGGCTGGTCTGGGCCACTTCGCCAACCTGCTGCCGGGCTTCCAGCGGAATCACATGGCCATGGTCCAACTTGAGCTCGGCGGTTTCCTCCACGGTCACCACCCGCTCGTGCTCCGGGATGAACCCCGACAGCATGTTCAGCAGCGTGGTCTTGCCGGCGCCGGCGCTGCCGGCGATAACGATGTTCTGCCCGCAGCCGACCGCCAGTTCCAGCAGCGTCAGCAAGCCCTGGTCCAGCATGCCGCGCTCCACCAGATCCTGAGGCTTCAGCGATTCGTTCTGGAACCGCCGGATCGATACCACCGCGCCCCGCGGACAAAGTGGCGGAATCACCGCATGCAGGCGGCTGCCGTCCGGCAGCCGAGCGTCAACCTGGGGATGACGGGCATCGAGATGACGGCCCTGACCGGCGACCAGCCGATCGATGAAGCGGCGCAGATGGGCGTCGTCATCAAAGGCCAGATCGGTCCGTTCCAACTGGCCGCAGCGATCAATCCAGACCTCGTCCGGACCGTTGACCAAGATGTCGGTGATGCCACGATCCAGCATCAGGGACGCCAGGGGGCCCATGCCTTTCAGATCATCAAGAATTTCCGATTCGATCCGGCGGCGCTCCGGCAGGGAGACCGTCAACTCGGTTTCCCGTGACAGATCCCACAGAATCTCGCCGATGCGCTCGCTGACAACCTCGGGTCGATCCAGGGCGTCGGCCGACTCTCCGTCCAGCGAATCGATCAGCCGCGCATGCACCTGGCGTCGCAGATCGCGCAAATTGGTCGGCCTGCGCACAGCCACTGGGGGCACTTCGGTGTTTTCAAGCAATCTGAGCATGACGATCTCCGATTAGCGATTGACGTAAACAGTGGAACGCTCGAGTCCGGCCACCACCTCCACGGGTCGCTCCGTACGCGCCGGAGTGACCGTTATCTGGCGGCCCAGCGCGACATCGAGGGCGCTGTGGATAACCAGGGAAACCTGGTCCGCGGCAGCGATGTGCGCCAGCGGGTAGACGTGTTCCGGCTGTACGGCGAGGACCAGCGTGGTGTTGCCGCTGGCGGCGGCCTGCCTGCTCGAACGCTGCGGCAACAGGCTGGTGATAGCGCCGCCGTCATCCGTGGACGGTGATGACCCGCGCGGCTTGAGCACGCCGATCAGGCGGACATCGGTCGCGGCGGTGCGGACGCCATTGCGACCGCGCACCAGCACATCCAGCCGATCGCCGGCGTGCAGTTGCGACAATGGCGTCGTGGCGTGATTGCCTAGCGGCAGGGAGTAAAGCACCCGACCTTGGGGAACATGCTGGGCCAGGGTCTTCTGTTGCGGTGGGGCCGGCACGATCAGATCCCCTGGCTGGATCGCCTCACCCGCGCCCTTGCTGATGCGCAGGCGCTTTCCAACCAGCGTCTGGGGATTATCGATGCCGACCTCGTCCCGCGGAATTCGGGATTGGGTCAACTGGTCTTGTGTCAGAACGTCTCCCGCCTGAACCGGCGCGCTGGTTACCCAGGCCGGCACGGAGGTGACGCGGTCGTACTGTCGGAGCCCGAGCACCGATGCCATCAGGCCCGAAGTGACAAACAGGGCAATACTGGCGGTTGCACTTCCTCTGGTCTTGGATTTCATGTCAGGACTCCGGGTTGAAGCGAGGAATCAAGCGGCCCCGAAGGGCCGCTTGGCTTGGGTGGCGATTACTGCGTGCCTGCAGCAGCGGCGCTGGACGATCCCGCAGCGGGGGTGATGCTGGTCACGCCTTCGGCGTTGTCGTTGGCCACAAACGTGAACTCGGAGTTGTCACCGGCGTTAAGATCCACGGCGTCGCCGTAGCTCGAGCCATCCACCAGGGCGGTGTTGTTGGCGCTCTTCAAGCCATTGAACGCGTAGCTCTGATCCAGCTGGCCAATGGCCTCGGCGACGTCTTCCATCTCAGCCGTGGCGGCATCGCGCATCGTGACCAGGCCGACGATCATGCCGACCACCATGATGGTCACCAGCAAGATGAGTTCGGACGTCATGATGAAGCCAGCCTGACGACGGTCGTTGCGGTTTTCTTTGCTCTGCAGTTTCATTTCGATATTCCTTGATAAAAAAGTCTAGATTTAAAGTCCGTTCAATATTTAAGCCTGAGTGAACAAGGCGTTCTGCGTCCTGCGATATCTATATTGCAGGGCTCGTGCCATAAAGCGCCCATTCCTTGACTCTCTATAAATAATGGTAAAAACAATGGCTTATAGATGTTTCACGAAAGTAGCGCCCATCTCGTACGGCCGGCTGGCGCGCGACATTCCCAATTTGAAAACCGCCTTGCGAATACTATTGAGATAATCCATATCTTCAGGGATTCGACCGGCGACGATAATCCGACAAAACCAAAAAAAACGGCCCATATAGGGCCGCTTGTCGCTGTTCCTGAGCAAGTTCAGGACATGGGTCTGTCAGATTGTCGAACTGCACGTAGCGCGCGCGCGCAATCCGGCTGGTGACTGAGGCCAACCAGCCTCGCCATGGGTTGGCGGTAACCCGGATTCTGGTTCAGGCTCTTGCGATACACGTCGCAGGCCTGGACCGTCTCTTTCTGGCCCTCCAGCAGCAGCCCCCGGTGATAATTCGTTCGCCACTGCGGCGCACCCAGCAGATCTGCGCGGCGCAAGGCCTGGTCTGCCTTGGTGTAATCCCCGGTCAGGTAATGCACGCTGGCCACGGCTTCGTGGAGCAGGGGTTGGCCCGGGGCCAGCACGATCTGCTCCTCCAATACCCGGCGAGCGAGACTCAGGTTCCCTTCCCGTAACGCGAGCTGGGATCGCAGGATGCCGGCCTGTGGAAAGCTGCCAGGCCGGGCCAGGAGTTCATCCAGCAACCACTGGGCCGCTTCGGGACGCCCATGCTCGAAGTGCATGACGGCATTGGCGAGTAACACGCGCTCGGCCTGGGGGTATTCGACGTAAAGACGGTCGATTTCACGCTGGATGGCTTCGCAATCCATAACCCGATTGTTGTCGTACCAAATCTCGCGACACATGCGGCCATGTGCATAGGCGTTCTGATCCAGTTCCAGCATGGCGGCGAGCCGATCCTGCGGATCAGGCTGGTGTTTGCGGGCGTGGTCCATGGACGTGCAGGCACTGCTCAGCGCCATTGCGATCAACAGCAGGCCTTGTATGCATTTTTGAGCATTCATCAGGATATCTCCGGTGCGCTTGCAGTACTGCGCAGGTGACGGTGTTGAGGCGATAGTCCTTCGCGGAGTAACAGCCGCGGATTCGGAAAATGCCAGAGATTCAGATCGTGCTTGGGTTCGCGCACGATGGTCGGGGTCACGACGATGATCAGTTCGCGCTCGTTGTCGCTCTGGCTGGTCGATTCCGCCAGACGGCCCACCAGCGGAACATCGCTAATACCCGGCGTGTGCGCGCTTCTGTCCGAGATGTCGCGGCTGACCAGACCACCCAGCACCAGCGGCTGGCCGTCGCGGACACGTGTCGAGGTGCTGATGCTGCGTACATCGAATGCCGCAGCATTGAGGCTGGCACCGGTGCTGTCGGCGATCTGACGGGTTAGCGCGGTATCCGGCAACGACACCGTGGGATTGATATCCAGGGTGATCTGGTCGTTCTCGTCCACCATGGCGCGAACCTTCAGCTCGACGCCAAATGCCTTGAACTCGGTGCCGCTGAACACGCCGCTGGTGTTCTGCCCGACGCTGTCGTCCGCAGAGAGGCCGGACGGCGCAAACGCGCTGGGAATCGGCACTTCACCACCGGCGCGAAACACCGCCGATTCACCGGCCAGCACGGTCAAGGTGGGCCGCGACAGCGTTCTTGAGATCCCTTCCTCCTCCAGCAGCGAGAAGAGCATGTCGAACGCAAATCGTCCGTTCGCGATCTGCAGATTGTTGGACAGCGCGCCGCCGACCATGCGCAACGCATTTTCCACGGTAGAAGCACCTTCCACAGGCTGTAGGCCCGACTGCGTGAACCCGCCATCGCGCCGGTAACCGCTGCTCATCGCAGAGATATCCGGGCGCCACGACTTCAGGCGCAGTCGATCCACTTCATGCATCTGCACGGACACACGCACCTGGGGCAGGTCGCGGACCTCGATCATGGACAGAATGCGTCCGCCGGCGGCGGAAATCAGCTTGGAGCGGCCGATATTGGCGCGGATGTCATTGTCCAGATCGTCTGCCGATACGCCGAAACCGGTAGCCGCATTTGCCGCGGACTGACGTCCGTTGAGCATGGCGCCTGACTCATCCGTCAACGGTGTGATCTGGACACCACCCGGCTGATCGGCGGCCACTCCGAGGAACAGGCGCGACGCGATATTGAGCACCCGCGTGAGAACGACCTGGTTGGCGACCTCACCGGCCAGCACTAGCGTGTCGACGCCGTTGTCCACCAAATCGCCCGTCTGGATTCTGCGCACCTTCACGTCGTGGCCACCCACATCGCGGATAGCGGCAAGAATCTTGTCCTCGTGGCTTTGCGGCAGCTCATCGACCTGAATCAGGTT
The DNA here is from genome assembly GCF_964229365.1 of Abyssibacter sp. Lineage (NCBI taxonomy): Bacteria > Pseudomonadati > Pseudomonadota > Gammaproteobacteria > Chromatiales > Oceanococcaceae > Abyssibacter > Abyssibacter sp. Next base: position 8,568 of record NZ_CAXRDQ010000056.1, read on the forward strand.
GATGATGGATGCACCAAAGCCACTGGCGCGCGGCCCACGGTCCACGCGAACACCACCAGGGGCCTGCAACACGCTGTCGGCCGGACCGGCGTCACGATTCCGCTGGCCCGCAAACAGGTAGTTTTCTGCCACGCCCTGCGCGCCGAGACGATACTTGACCGTGGGCACGCGACCGCGCAGCACCAGTGCGGCGCGGTCGGGAGCGAGTTCAATGCGAATCCGCGGGTGAACGTCAGACAGGGCTCGCCGCAGTACGCTCAGATCCTGAACCACGCTGAACAAAAAGGTTTCCGTGGTCTGGTCGGCGTACCAGACCATGATGCTGGTCCGGCCTACGTTCTTGGCCAGGGCCAGAATCTCGTACTCACCCAGCACTTCGAGTTTCAGGGTGCTTTCCTGCCCCACCGCCACCCGCTCGAGCGGCTTGTCGAAAACCAGACGGGTGTGGGTCCATTGCACGAGATGCCGCGTAGAAGAACGCTTGGCACCATCAGCCGTTTCAACATATTTCAGGCCGTCTGCATGAACAAGCCCTGCCATGCACAACAACAGGCCGCTCACGAGGGCGCGATACCGAGTCGCGATCATGGATGCTCCTTGCCCGCCAGGCGCGGGTCAGTTTTCAGGTTCGCATCCTGGTTTGCAGCATCCAAGCCATGTTCTCAGGCATCGAGAGTGGCTATTTTTCCTGGTTCATATCAATGACTTGCATTGATTATGGCCTTTGATAAAGTTAAGAACTACCGCGCAGCATCAGCCGAATTTTCAGAAAGCCTCGCAATTTGCAAACTGCTTTTCCAGTCAGGGCGCCGGCTGCCCGTTTCTGACAAAAAAATGACGGCCGTTCAGCGACACCGTCACCGCGGTGACGATCAGACATGAAAAAGGCCGCTGAACAGCGGCCTTGTTGGGCAATGCGCCAAAGCGCCGGAGACCAGAACGCTACCCGGCCGACAGCTCGCTCGACGCCATCACGGTGGCGTAGAGTGGGAACACGTTCTCGCAGTAGTACTCCTGCTCGAAAACCGTCCGGCCCGTCGTGCAATCGGACAGGACCGTCACGGCGAAGCCGAGATCGGCGGCATGACGACCGGTGGAGTCGATGCAAATCGAGGTGACCGCACCGGCTAACACCACATGGTCGATCCCGCCACGGCGCAGGGTTTTTTCCAGATTCGTGTTGGAGAAGGCGTTCAGGCCACGTTTTCCCGGAATTTCGGTGATGATGGCCTCGTAGGGCTTCAGCTGGTCAATGGTGCGGCTACCAGGCCGGCCGGCCTGAAACGCCCCGACCTCTTCGATGGTCTTGAGAATGCCGACCGGTTTTTCCAGCTCACGGTAATCGGGAGAAAAATTGATCGGCGTTGACACCACCTGGGCAAACCGGTCACCAAGCCGCTCCAGCAAGCCGAGCGTGTTGCCCAGAACGCCGCCCACCCGGGCCGCTTCCTCGATGACAGGGTGCAGAATGCCATCGGGCGCAAAGTAGTCATTTTGGTAGCCGATCAGAATGAGAGCGGTTCGATTCAACGTCATGGGTCGAGGTCTCGTGGGACTTTGTCCATAACGAATGGCAAATGGCGTTCCAACAAAGGAAGCAAAATAAATGGCTGATTTATTTGACGAATTTGATCGATCCGCCCTGGGTCGATGCGAGACGTCGAGCCGCATGGCGGATCGCTTTGCATTTTGCATCGCAAATCGAACATCGGCGCCCCCGCGACGGTGCGCCGACGCCGCGGTATCAATCGGCAGGCAGCGCCACCGGTAATGCAAAGCTGACGGTCACTCCTACTAGGGCGTTGGGCTCGATCCAGATGCGGCCACCGGCTCGTTCCACCACCTTCTGGCAGATGGCCAGTCCGATACCGGTGCCCTCGACCTCACTGCCATGCAAGCGCTCGAAGGGGCGGAACACACGTTCGGCGTACCTGGGATCAATGCCCCGGCCGTTGTCAGTCACCGAGAACACCGCCTCGTTGAGTTGACGCTCGCAATGCACGGTCACCCGCAACCGCCGCGTTTCATCGCGAAACTTGATCGCGTTGACGAGCAGATTTTGCACCAGCTGACGAATGCCGACCTCGGAGCTCCAAACAGGCAGCAATTGGCCGGTAACGACCTCGGCATTGACGGCATCGAGTTCAGGACCAAGGTCGAACAGGACGTCACCAATCACTGTCTGGGTGTCCACGGGCTGCGATCGCGGTGCCTGGCTCACACGCGCCAGAGCCAGCAAATCGTCCACCAGGGCATCCGCGCGGTCGATGCTCGCATCGATCATCTCCAGATACTCCTCCGATTCGCCGGGAAGGCCGCCTGCCGTTTGCTCGCGTAACAGCTTGGCGAAGCCCCGCACCCCGCGTAGCGGCGCCTTGAGATCATGCGAGACAAAGGCGGCAAACTGCTCCAGATCGCGGTTGGACTGCTCCAGTGCGGCCAGCGCGGACTTTGCCTGCGTGACATCCTCGATCTGGGACACGAAATGCACCGGGCCGCCCGCGGCATCACGTACCAGTGACACGCTGAGCACGATCCAGACAATGCGACCGGTCTTATGGAAATACCGTTTCTCCATCCGGTAGGACGGAATCTCCCCCGCCACGAGCTGGCCGAGCAGGTGTAGATCCGTGTCCAGATCATCTGGGTGGGTGATGGTCTGGAAATCCTTCACCAGCAGCTCGTCGCGCGAATAGCCGACGATCTCGCAAAGCGATGGATTGACATCCAGCCAGCGGCCTTCCATCGAGACCAGCGCCATCCCAATCGCCGCCGTCTCGAACGCACCACGAAATCGCTGCTCGCTTTCGCGCAGCTGGGCGATCAGGTCGCCGGAGCTTCCGCCGGGTTGGTTAGACACTGGGCATGGTGGGTTGGGGTTAAGGTCTTTGTAGGGTCGACCACAGCTGAAAAAGCTTGAGCCACGATAACAGGCCGGTCCGACCTGCCCAGCGGTACGACTCGTGATTCCTTAGAGCCCGCCCAGGCGGAGAAACGCGACCAGCACTCCGACCAGGCTTTCGCCTGCGACCAAGCCAGCTGCCAGTGCGATCACGAAGCGCGCGGACCAGCGGGGCGCGACGACCGCGGCAATGGCGGCCGCGACCGCGCCCAGAAACAGGCTGATCGAATTGGAGGCGGGAATCACGAAGGCCAACCCTGCAGCCGGTGCGCTGGGCGCCAGGCGTCCGATCAGCCCCGGCCCGAGAGCACGCGCGCAGGCGATCACCACACCGAGCACAGCGGCCAGCCCCATGGCCGGAATGGCGCCGGCCGGCACGGCCGACAAACCGCCCGACAAGACCTCGGCGACGGCTTTCCAGGTCACTACAGCCGGGGCTGGCCACTCGGCCGTGATCAGCATGGTCTGCGGGTCCGGTATCAGCGCCAGATAGGCCAGCGAGCCGACCACGCTGCCGGTGAGAATGCCGAACAGCTGCGCCGTGATCTGCAAACGCGGCGTGGCGCCAACCAGGTGCCCCGTCTTCAGATCGTTGAGCAAATCGGCACACTGACCGGCCGCCCCGCCAGCCACGTTAGCTGTCATCACGTTGGCAGTGAGATTCGCCGGTGCCAATACACCAAACGTGAGCTGCGACACCTTGCCCAGCGCACCGATCGGCGGGATGCCGGTTTCGCCCACGACGCGGGCGGCCACCACCGCCAGACCGTAGGCCAGCAACACCGCGAGCACGGCGGTGATCCAGTCGATCCCGAACAAGCTGGTCTGGGCGACCACCGCCAGTAGCAAGGTCGCGCCAAAGCCGATCCAGAACGCACGCCGGGAGATCGGCTCGTCGGTTGCCGCGGCCGCTGTCTCGACAGCCACAGGCCGACGCCGGGCGATCGCCAGCGCAAAGGCGGTGAGTGATGCGGACACCATTAGCGCGACACCGGGCCACAGCAGCCACTCCACCAGCGCCGGATACCAGAAATCACCGGCGTCGGCGCCGAGCTCCACCGCACCGCTGGCCAGCAGCATCGGCGCCAGTACGCCCCAGGCGAGGATGGCACCGACCAGCAACGACAACCCGGCGCGCAGGCCGATGATCGCGCCGAAACCGACCAGGAGCAGCGACGGGTCCAGCGCGAAGCCCAATTGACCGCCGCTGATCGAACGCCCGGCCATCATGCCGCCACCGGACAGGCGCAGCGGCAGCGCCCAGGACGATAACCAAGCCGTGAAGGATTCCAGTGCCTTGACCAGACCCGAGACCAGCAGGGCGGCCAGCAGCACGCGGACTCGCGCTGCGGCTTCCGCACCACGGCCGTAAATCTCCTTGACCGTCTCTGCCGTCGCCACGCCGGCAGGAAACGTCAGCTGCTCGACCACCAGCAGTTGGCGACGCATGGACACGGCCACGCTGACACCCAGCAAACTGACCACGCCCACCCAGGCGACCAGCCAGTGCAACGGCAGTGTCTGGCCGGTGAGCAGCGCCAGCGCCGGAATCGGTGCCACCAGGCCGCCGGAGATGATCGACGCCGCGGACGAGGCCGTGGTCTGGTTGATGTTGTTTTCCAGCAAGCCCCAATGACGTGCGCCCAGCGGCGCGGCTGCCAGATTCCAGAATCCATACGACAGCAGCGCGGCGACGATGGACATGTTGAACGACCAGCCAATCTTGAGGCCGGAATACACATTGCAGGGCGTCAGGATCGCGCCCAGGACCATGCCGGTGAGAATACTGCGGCGCGTGAGCTCGCGGGCTGCGCCGGCATCGGCTGGCGCCCGTTCAGGAATGAGCCATCATCCAGTTAACCGGCAGGTTCGTGCGCAGTCGGTCGAGATGGTCGGTCAGGGATTGGCGACCGTAACGCTGCGCCTGGCCGTGGCCCCAGACGGGCCCGGGCCAGGCGGGATCGCCCGCGACGCGGGCGATGACATGCACGTGCAGCTGCGGGACCACGTTGCCGAGGGCCGCAACATTGAGCTTGTCGGCGTGGTAGATCCCCGTCAGCACGCGGCCCGTGTCGGTGACCTCACGCCATAGCTGGGCCTGTGCACCGTCACCGAGCTCGTGAATCTCGACAATGTCAGCCACGCGGGGGACCAGGATCAGCCAGGGATACCGCGCGTCGTCCATGAGCCTGACGGTGCAGAGATCCAGGTTGCCGACTTCGACCGAGTCTTCCTGCAAGCGGGTGTCGAGGACAAACGAGGCCATCCCGCTAGCCCGACTTGAGCAGGGGCGGCATCAGCTTCGCCAGCTCGCCACGGCGCCGGGTGGCTGCGCCGGTGAGGGCAAAGCCGCAGGCTTGTCCGGCATCGTCGGTGAAGATTGCGCTCAGATCACGGCCTTCACCCTCGATCTGGCCCCAGCTGCCCGTCGCACTCGATGGCGGGCAGACCACGGTGGGGCACATGGGTGTCTTGACCACGACCGGCATGGCCGGCCAGCTCAGCGGCGTGGCCTCCCCGGCCAACGTGGCGGCTAGCGCCCGTGCTGCATGAGTCGCCGGCATGATGTACGGCAATACGTGGCCGCCGATCTCTGCACAGTCACCCAGCGAATAGACGTCCGCAGCATTGGTGGCGAGATGATCGTCGACCACAACGCCCCGGTTGCAATGGATGCCGGCAGCACTGGCCAGCGTCGTGCGCGGCGCCAGCCCCACGGCCGACAGGACGATATCGGCCTGAATGGCGTCGCCCCCCGATGTCTCGATGCTCAGCGTCTCGCCGTTGCGTTCGATGCGCTTCACCGACTGGCCTAGATGCAAATGCACGCCGCCTTCGGCCAGCGCCTCACCCAACGCCTGACCCAATGGCCGCGGGAGCAATCGCGATAGCGGCCAGTCCGCGAGGTCGATCAGGTGAACCACGTGATCGGTCGCGGCCAGATCGTTGGCAAACTCACTGCCGATCAGCCCCGCACCAATGATGGCGACGCGGCCGCCTGCGGGCAGATTGTCGCGAAAACTCCGGTAGTCCAGCAGGTCGTTCACCGAGCGGACTTCGCCGGCACCACTGCCTTCAAACGGCAGCCGAACCGGGTCGGCGCCCAGTGCCAGCACGAGTTTGCTGTACGCGATCCGTTCGCCACCGGTCAGCTCGACATGCTGCGCCGCCGGGTCGATCTTGCTGACCTGGCAGTTTGCGCGCACCGAGGCGTTCAGCACCTCGCCGAGCTTGTCGGGGCTTTGCATCACCAGGGCGTCCGGCTGCTTGCCATCGGCCAGGGCCTTGGACAGGTTCGGCTTGTAATACGCAGCGCCGTCGTCGGCAGTCAGGTAAAGCAGTGGGGTTTCGGCGTCACGCTTGCGGAATTCGCGGCCGAGCATCACCCCGGCATGACCCGTTCCGATGATGACGATGGGAGCCATCAGTCGATCGGGATCATTTCAAAATCGGCCTTGCCGGCACCGCAGTCGGGGCAGGTCCAGTCGTCCGGCACGTCTTCCCAGCGTGTGCCGGGTTCAATGCCGTCATCCGGCCAGCCTTCTGCTTCGTCGTATACGTAGTCGCACACCTGACACTGCCAACGTCTCAAACTCATTCGTCTTCCACTCGTTCGAAATCAATCTTTTCGCGGACCGCACAGTCAGGGCAGGCCCAATCGTCGGGCACCCTAGACCAAGCCGTGCCGGGCGGGAAACCTTCCTTTGCGAACCCTTCGGCCTCGTCGTAGACGAACCCGCAATTATCACATTGATATTTCGCCACTTTTTTCCTCCTGGCGCAGGGTGAGTACCGCTATTTCAACGGTGGCGTCCGGGGACCACTCACAAAAAAGCGGGCGCTCATGGCGCCCGCGAATCTTAACGCAGCGGCGTGTCAGGCCGTCTGCGAATAACGCGCCAGCAGAGCAGCACGCTTGGGGGGATGCAGGTTCGCGCGGGTCAGATCGCCGTTGTAGTGCTCGACCACACGACGATCCATCACGCGCCGCCAGATCGGCGGCAGGTAGGCCAGCAGGATCATCCCGGCGTAGCCGGATGGCAGCTGCGGGGCTTCCTCGAAATCCCGCAGCGCCTGATAGCGGCGGGTGGGATTCGCATGGTGGTCGGAATGACGTTGCAGGTGGTACAGAAACACGTTGGTGACGACGTGATTGCTGTTCCAGGAATGCTCGGGCCCACAGCGCTCGTAGCGGCCGGACTCGGTTTTCTGGCGGACCAGTCCGTAATGCTCCAGATAGTTCACGACCTCCAGCAGCGAAAAGCCGTACACCGACTGGATCAACAGAAACGGCAGCGCCAGCCAACCCAGCCAGACCAGCATCGCACCCCACAGCACAACCGACATCAGCCAGGCCTGGATGTTCTCGTTCTGCAGTGTCCACGGCCCCTTGCCCAGCCTTGCCAGGCGGGTCTTTTCCAACTGCCAGGCCGAGCGCAGGCTGCCGAAGACCGTGCGCGGCAGAAACGCGTAAAAACTCTCGCCCATCCGCGAGCTGGCCGGATCGTCCGGCGTCGCGACGTTCTTGTGGTGACCCCGGTTGTGCTCGACAAAAAAGTGACCGTAGAACACCGGTGCCAGCGCGAGTTTGGCCAGCCAGCGTTCGCCATCACCCTTTTTGTGACCCAATTCGTGTGCCGTATTAATCGACAAACCCGACACGGCACCCAGGCTTAACGCCACACCCAGGGCTTCCCACCAGACCAGACCACCCTGCACGAAGACCCAGCCGGACAAGACGAACGCGGCGAAATGCAGCGGGATGAACAGGTAGACAATCCAGCGGTAGTAGCGGTCGTTTTCCAGATCGGGCACCGCGACTTCCGGCGGGTTGTCCTGGTCGGTGGCGATGTACCAGTCCAGTGCCGGCAACAGGCCGTACACGAACACAATCGGCCAGAACCAAAGCACGCCCCAGCCGGTGGCTTCGACCAGCAGATAGCTGCCAAATGGCAGCGTCGGAACGACCAGCCCGAGCAGCCACCAGTAGCGCTTGCTGTCAGAGTAACTGTGGCTTGAGGCCATTGTCGTCGAGTGCATGGGAGGTCTCCTCTCTTATTAACCGATCGTTTAATTGAACGATAGTTTAATCGGCCCCGACGATCAATATCCGATCAGCCCATGCCGACGAACGGCGAGCTCGACCTAGCCGGAACAACCCCGGCTGTCGCAGAAATACGCGTCGGCGAGCAAACCGGTGAGCCGCTCGTAAAGCGCGTTCAGTTCCTCTTCGGTCGCCAGCAGCCAGTCCCTGAGCGCCGGTTCCGGCTCATCACTGCGCATCACGCTCAATAGATGGCGCTGCTGATTGAGCACGGCCGTCAGCGACAGCAGCAGCGTGCGTTCAAACTCGATGCCGGTCTGCCCGAGTACCGGGGTGCCGGTCACCAGGCCACGCTCACGCACGACCGCCCATCGTTTCTTCTGTTCATAGATGGGCAGGCCATCCTCGCTCAAATCCACGGCAGCGAGATCCTGTTCCATCTGCTCAAGCGTGTTCGCGTGCCGCCTCATCGTCTGGGCCACGGCGTCGACGGCAGATTCCACGGCCTCGGACTCGCGCTTGATCAGCAGGAGCTTGTCGATGTGCTGCAGCTTGTTGGCGACCCAGTGGAGCTGCGCGTAGCCGTGGTTCAGCGCCTCGCGCGGTTGGGTGGCCGGCTGGGCTATCGGCTGGATCACGCAGCCGCCGGTGAGCAAGGCCATGAGTAGCCCCACGAAGATCCATGAACGGGCACATCGGGGCATGGTCAGAATCTCCATTCCAGGCGCGAGCCGCCCCAGACCAGGGTGAGCGGTTCAAACCGGCCATCCAGCGTATGACCGGTTCCGGTGGCCTCGGTGCGATCCTCGACCACGACCGTCTTGCCGCGAACCACGCCCACGCTGAGCACGACCCCCAGCGTGGGCAATGCCTGCCAGCGCAGACCACCCGACCAATAACTGCGATCGGCATCCGGTGCACGGGCACTGCGGCTACGGTCGTCGACGGTCGAGGTCTCCTGCGCGTAACCCGCCGATACGGTCCAGCGCTCGAACAGGCGATAACGCGCGCCAAACGCAATCAGGGTGCTGTCGTTGAAGTGCAGCGGTTCGGTCACTGTGGGCGTTGCGTTATCAAAGGCCACCGTGGCGGCCTGAAGACGCGACCAACGCG
>NZ_CAXRDQ010000057.1:0-26233 GCF_964229365.1 Abyssibacter sp.
CACGGCGCCGCGCATCCGCGCCGCGCGGGCGTGAATTCCTTTGGTTTCGGGGGCGTGAATGCGCACGCCATCCTGGAAGAATACGTACCCCGCGACACCCGCGTGGCAGCCACCCGCATCCCGCCACCGGAAACCGGGATGCTGCATGCGGCGGAAACAGAACTGGTGGTGTTGGCAGCGGCGTCCAATGCCAAACTGATCGAGGCTGCCCGCAAGCTCCAGGCGCGTGTCGCCGCTGACGACGATCTGTCGTTGCCTTCGGTCGCCAGGGCGACTGCCGACAGCCAGGGAGAACACCGGCTGGCCATCGTCGCGGCCGGCACCCACGAGTTGAGAGAAAAGCTCGGCGCCGCGATCGACAAACTGGGGGCTGGCGATGCATTCAAGACCCGCCAGGGCATTCAATACAGCTTCGGTGCGGCACCGGGCAAGCTTGCCTTCTTGTTCCCCGGCGAAGGGGCGCAGTACTCCAACATGCTGGCCGAGTTGTCACTGCACTTTCCGCAGGTACGCGAGTGGTTCGATTTCATCGACGCGACCTCGGATCATCGCGACATCAAGCCGAGCGAAGTGATCTACCCGGTGCCGACCGGCCTGCCCGGCCTGGCGCGCCGCGAGCTGGAAGCGCGGATCTACGACATGGATCTGGCCTCCGAGACGGTGTTCACCGCGAGCATGGCGTTGTATACGCTGCTGAGCGACCTGGGAGTGAAGCCCGACGTCATGGTCGGCCATTCCACCGGTGAGAACACCGCGCTGGTCGCCTCACAGACCTTGCGGGCTGAATCCCGAGTGGACTTGGCAGACGCAATCCGCCGGATGAACAGCATCTACCAGGACCTGGACCGCAAGGGCGAAATCGAGTCCGGCGCATTGCTGACCGTGGGCGCGCTCAACCCCGAGCGTCGCGGCGAGATCCTGCAGACCTTTGGCGACAAGCTGGTCGTGGCGATGGACAACTGCCCGAATCAGGTCGTGCTGTACGGCCACCGCACCGACGTTGAAGATGCACAAAAGGCGCTAACTGCCGGTGGCGCCGTGTGCGCAATGCTGCCGTTCGGCCGCGCCTATCACACCGCCCGGTTCGAGCCGGTCGCCAAAGCCTTCCGCAAGTTCTATGCGGACACCGACATGGGACCAGGCATTGCCGAGGTCTACAGCTGCGCGACCACGGCGCCGTTCCCGAAAGAACCGGAAGCCATACGCGATCTGGCCTGCGCGCAATGGGCCACGACGGTGCGCTTCTCCGACACCGTGGGCCGGCTTGTCGACGACGGCGTTGGCGTGTTCGTCGAGGTCGGCCCCAGCGCAAACCTCACCTCCTTTGTCGGCGACATTCTCGGCAAGCGACATCCGGCAGTCGCCGTGTCCTGCGATAGCCGGCGGCGCGGTGGCATGAAGCAGTTCCAGTCGTTGCTCGCCACGCTGTTCACAAACGGCATCACCATGGACCTGACCGCGCTTTACCGGCACCGGAACATTCCGGCCATGGACCTGGAAACGGCACCGGCCAAACGCAAACCACGCCAGCACCTGAACCTGCATCTTCCGGCGCTGCGTGTGCCTGACGATTGGGAGCCCGCCAAGCGCCTGGATCGCCGCTCGACCGACCTGGACTTCAGCGACATCCAGACCGGCGAGAAGGTCATCGCCTTGAACGAGGTCAAGCTGGACCCAACGCCAGCACCGATTGCGCCGAACGCATCGCCTGCGCCAGATCCGGCGCCCGCCAAGCCCGCCCCTGTGCATGTTCCCGCGGCTCCGGCGGCCAGCAGCGCGTCGGCAGGTAGTGACACTCGGCTTGCCGCCGTGCAGTCGCACTTCGCCCTGATGCAGCAATTTCTCGATTCCCAGGCACGCGTGTTTGGCGTCGGTTCGACGCCAGCCATGCCTCAGATGCCGGACGTCGCAGCGGCCGTGTCCACGCCCCCGAGCCCTCTAGCGGAAGCGGCACCATCACCGAACCCACCCGCAGGCGCAGCCGACCGCTCCGCGTTCCCGATGCTGGGCGAGATGATCGAGCTCACCGATCAGCGGCTGCTGTGTCAGCGCATTTACACCCTGGAGAACGATCCCTTCCTGATGGATCACACCATCGGCTCCGAACCATCAGCGGTCGATCCCAGCCTGTTGCCGCTGCCCGTGATGCCGTTCACGTTCAGCATGGAAATTCTCGCCGAGGCAGCCGTGCGGCTGGCCGGCGGTCAGGTCGTCGAGATGCAGGAAGTCCGCGGTCATCGCTGGCTGGCGCTGGATGACGGCACGCTCACGCTAAACATCGAGGCCGAACGCCAGGGGCCGGATACCGTTCGCGGTCGTCTCTACCTGGATGCTCCGGACCGCCCCACCGGTCGGGTCTTGGTGTTCGAAGGCATCATCCGGCTAGGCCAGCAACACGCCGACCCGGTCGCGCCGATCAGCTGGACATCACCAAACTCCTACAGCGCCCGGAGCAACCCGGATGGTGAGCTTTATTCTCATGGCATGTTCCACGGCCCGCGCCTCCAGGGCGTCAAGCATTTGCGTCGCTGGGCAGAGGAAGCCATCGAGTCGGACATGGCGGTTCTACCCACGCACAACTATTTTGCGTTCACACAGACTCCACGGTTCCAGCTCGACCCTGCCCTGCTGGATGCCGCCGGCCAGCTTGCCGGGTATTGGCTGACCGAAAAGCATGGCTGGGGATTCAACTGTTTTCCGTTTCGCCTGGGTCGGTTCACGCCCTACGCACCGCCGCAGCCGGCCGGCACACAGGTGATTTGCCGTGGCGATCTGAAACTGACCGACCCGCAGCGTCTGGAAGCGGCATTCGACTTGCTGGATACCAATGGCCGCCTGTTGATGCGCTGTGAACACTGGGAAGATCGCAAATTCTCGGTGCCGGACCGTTACTACAACTACCGGTTGCGTCCGCAGTCCGAGTTCATCTCCGACGAGCATGACGCCGGTCGCAACGATGGCATCGTGATGCGCAAACTCGTGCCCTTCGAGGAAGGCTTCCTCGACCAGGGTTGGGGTATCTGGAAGCGGATGCTGGCGCACATGGCCCTGTCTCGCCACGAACGTGCGACGTTCTACGGACTGCCGGTCACCGGGCCACGCCGCGAGGAATGGTTAATGGGGCGCATCGCGCTCAAGGACGCCGTCCGTGAATGGGCGGCCCAGCGTCATGATCTGCATCTCGCACCGGCCGATGTCGAAATCGTCACCGACAACCTGGGTGCGCCATCGATTCGCTGCGCCGCCCTGCAGAAAGTCGGTGCGCCCAAGGTCTCGGTGGCGCATAGCCGTCGCTATGCCGTGGCCATCGCAGCCGATGAAGCCGTAGGCGTTGACTATCAACGCGTGGCGCAGGTCCGCGTGGACGAGTTGATTCGCGGAGCGATGACCGAGCAGGAAGGTCGCACGATTCGCAGCGCGCCGGAGTCGGATCAGGCCCGCATCGCGGTGGCGATCTGGTCGGCGAAAGAAGCCGCCGCCAAGTCTGTCGGCACCGGGCTGGAAGGCCGGCCGCGCGACTGGGACTGCCACCTGATCTCGATCGATCGGCGCGGCGGACATCCGACGCGAGCCCATGTTATCCATGGCGACACGCGCTACGAAATCACGCTCTATTTCGATGGGCCGGACGCCGTGCTGGCCCTCTGCCTAGAATCGGATCGCAGCAGCGTCAACCCAACGCCCATGGAGCAGATCGCCACGGCGCCGGCGTAGCGCCACCCGACAACCACAACATAAGACCGACTCGCAACCGCAGGTTGCACGCGAAGGAGAACGCCATGACACAGGTGGCTGCAATACCACTAGACACCTCCGACGAGATGTTCCCGAAGATCGTCGCGATCCTGGAGGACTTTCTCGAAGGCTTCGACACGGAGTTCGACGGCGAGATCACCCGGCAAACCAAGGTGCTGGCCGACCTGGGCTTCGAGTCCATCGACATCATCCAGCTCGTCGTCGCAATCGAGGAAGAAATCGGCAAACGCGACGTGCCATTCGAAAAGCTGCTCATGAACAACGGCAGTTATGTCGAGGATCTGGAAGTCGGACAGATCGTCGACTTCGTATCCCATTAATCAGTCAGAGACCGCATCTTGGCCAGCCTGGAAACGAACGGAACACGAATCGCCTACCAACAGTTCGGGGAGGGACCGGACCTGATCTTTGTCCACGGCCTGGCGGCCAATCGCGCGTTCTGGTTCACCGGCCTGGCCCCGCTGCTGCGCGATCACTTTCGACTCACGCTTTATGACCTGCGCGGGCACGGCTACAGCGCCACGCCGGAGACCGGTTACAGCTCATCCAATCAGGCCGACGACCTGGCCGCCCTGCTCGACCATCTCGGCATCGACAATGCGCCAATCGTCGCGCATAGCTTCGGCGGCGCCGTGGCCCTGGAGTTCGCGGTGAAGCACCCGAACCGAGTCACGCAGCTGGCATTGCTGGATGCCAAGATCAACCGGCTACAGCCCACTTTGAAGCTGTCCGACTGCGCCCATCTCACACCGTTTGAGCAGGAGCTGGTTGCCGAGGCCACCGACATCGACTGGGAAGCGGAGGATCAGATAGGCCTGAAATTTCTCGAAGCAGTCGCCGAACGCCGGCTCGCGGGAATCCAGACGCAGGTCAAGAACGATTTCGTGCCATTTGCCGACCAACGCGGCAGCGGACGCGACGCCAAGCACTGGCTGAAGCTCCTGCACGAAACCACGGCGAAGGCGGAGTTTCTGTCGACCTCCGGCGCAAGCCCAGAACAGATCGCTGAACTGACCATGCCGGTACTGTTGATGTACGGCGAGTACTCACGGGTGCGCAAGAGTGGCGACCGCCTGCGCGAACTTCTGCCCCATTGCACTTACGAGTGCGTGCCCAACGCAGGGCATTTCTTCCCGGCACGCGCGCCACGCGTGGTCTTGCAGTCCCTGAAACCGTTTCTCGGTGAATCGACGCCGGCCGATGAGGCATCATCGCCTGCATCGCACACCCGCATCGCCACATCGCCGTTCCCATGATTCAACGTGTTTGCCTGTTCGCCCTGTTGTCGCTCCTCACAGCCTGTTTTGGCGCCCGTTCCACCGCCGAGGCGGCGGACGCCAACCTGTGCAAAACCGGCACGCAGGCATTGACGCTCAAGCACGACGGCAAGCAACGCGACTATCTGCTGTACGTGCCGACCCAGGCCAGCGCCAGCAAACCCGTGCCATTGGTCATTGGTCTGCATGGCGGCTGGGGCACCGGCGAGAACTTTGGCGAACAGACCGGCTTTGTCGAACTGGCGAAATCCGAGGGTTTTGCCCTCGCGTTGCCGGACGGCATCTGGCGGGCCTGGAATGCTGGATCCTGCTGCGGCAAACCATCACGCGATAACGACGACGATGTCGGTTTTATCGCCGAGCTTGCGAGTACGTTGGAAGGTGCCGCCTGCATCGCCGATGATCAAACCTTCGGTACCGGCTTCTCCAACGGCGCCATGCTGCTGCACCGCATCGCCTGCGAACGCGGCGACGTTTTTGACGCCATCGCCCCGGTGGCCGGGCCGCTGATGATGCCCCGGTGCGAAAAGCCCTCGCCGGTACCCGCCTTGCTGATTCGTGGCGCCGACGACCCCCGTATCCCCTTACTGGGCGGCGAGTTCGATGGCACCTACCGGGCGTCGTTAAAGGAAATGGCCGATTCATTGCTACAGCGCAACGACTGCCACGCCGAGGATGCCGAACCCACGCACCATGCCGGCGCAGACTGCAAGCGGTATCTGTCCTGCCGCTCCGACCGAACCGTCGAAACCTGCGCGGTCACCGATACCGGCCATCAATGGCCTGGTGGCAAGACCTTTCTGCCGCGCAAGCTGGGGCCAAATCCAGGCATCTTCAACGCGACCAACGAAATCTGGACATTCTTTGAATCGCAGGAGCGCTAGGGTTTGAGCCGCGTCGTTCTGATTACAGGTGCCGGTGGCGGCATCGGTTCGATCACCGCGACACAGTTCGCCCAGGCGGGCGACACCGTGATCGTCAGCGACATCAATGCCGAAAGCGCCTCAGCAGTGGCGCTGGCGCTTTGCGAGGCCGCTGGTGACCCCACGCGCGCGATCGCCCTGCCCGCTGACGTGTCAGACCGCGGATCGGTCGAGGCCTTGTTTGACAATATTCGCGAGCGCTTCGGTCGGCTGGACTGTGCCTTCAACAACGCCGGCATTGGCGGCGGCGGCGCCCCGTTGCTGGACACCGACGATGCAATCTGGGACGCCTGCGTCAGCATCAATCTCAACGGGACCTACCACTGCCTCAAACAGGAAGTCGCGCTGATGCTGGAGAACGGTGGCGGCGCCATCGTCAACAACTGCTCGATTCTCGGCGTCAATGGCGGAGCCAATGCCGCATACACCGCCACCAAGCACGGTATCGCCGGCCTGACCAAGTCCGTCGCGGTCGCCTATTCCGGGCAGGGTGTTCGCTGTAATGCCGTTTGCCCGGGGCTGATCGATGCCGGCCTGGGCTCACGGACGGTGCAGGCGGGGGGCGCCAAGGCGGACGCCTTCATCAAACTGCATCCGATCGGCCGGCCGGGCACCGGCGAAGAGGTCGCGCAAGCCGTTCGCTGGCTTTGCTCGCCGGAGGCCAGTTTCGTCACCGGCGACTTGTTAATGGTGGACGGCGGCTACAGCGCACGCTGAGCGGCCGCTGACGCGTCCTGCGTCAACGACGCTTGTCGTCTCAGGCGCGAATACTGGCGACGTCGGCATCCAGCTTGGAGATCAACTCCATGGTCTCGGCGCCCAGGCGATCTTCTGAACAAAACTGACGCCAGCGCGTAGCCGCCGCTGGGTCGATCTGACGATGCAGATGGAATTTCAGATCGCCGCTCATTTTGGAGGCCGAGTCGACACCGTCAGTCATACGCGCCTTGTTATCGCCATACGGGTTGATCATGTCATCGTCGTAGGGCACGTCGAGGAAGTCGCAAAGCCTGCGCATGTTGCCCTCTGGGTCTGTGACGATGTTCTCGTAGGACACCGACAACCAACGATCGGACGCCACCGACTCGGAGAACTGCAAAATGTTGCGGTTGCTGACCAACCAGATCATCTCCGCCAAGGCGGCGGTGGAGAAATCGCTATTCTTCATCATCAGCGGCATCATCCGGGTCAGATTCGACTCCTCATAGGAGCGGATCATGCCGCAAGGGTGCCGAATCAGATGGATATACAGGGCATCTTCAAAATACTCTTCCGCCTGCCGCAAGATATCGACGCTAAACGCGTAGGTTGGCGTCTTGTCGACCAGAAGGCGATTGCCCAAATTTTCCTGTAATGAGCCGAAGAATTCCCGCGTGCTCGTGCCACTGGCTTCACACTCTCCAATGAACTGACGCGCTTGATCCCCCGTCCAGCCGCGGGTGTGCATCAGGGCGCGAACAGCCCCGTCCAGCAGATGTTCACTGTGCTCAGTGTTCAGATCAGCGCGCCGCTCATCCATCGTCGCGTAGGACAGCAGATGCAACTCGGGCGGTGCGAACAATGCCGGATTGCCTGCGATCATCACCCGTAGCAGCGTCGAGCCCGACCGCGGCGGCGACAGAACAAAGACCGCCCGCTTGTTCTTGCGCTGGGCCCCGCCGGAGGGGCCGACCCGGCGCGGCTTGATCAATTGGGTGAAGGCGGCCACGTCTTGCGCGGTCACCTTTTGGCCTTCGTAGCGGCCAACCGCCGGTGCTGGTGCGGACGGGGCTGTGACGGCAGCACTCGCGGCTGCAGGTTTGCGCAGACGGCTTTCGGTGAAAGCGATGACCTCGCCCAGCGTCAGGTCCTGCACGTACTGACCGTCTCGCATGAGCATGTCCTGAAAGCCAATCTTCTCTCCGAGCTGCTCCTCGATCATCACCGTCATCTGAACGAAGTCGATCGATGAGAATCCGGCATCGGCGATCAGCCGCATCTGCGGGAAGAGCTCACCTTCGAAATCCCCGTCAATGGAATCGAGGAGTTCATCAACCACCTCGAATACGGTGGATTCAACGTCTGCGCATTCAACCGCCATGATCAGCAACCTCATTGTTCCGGTGATGAGGCCTGTCAAGCCTCATTGGGCGACCTCAAAAACCCTGCCCGAACGAGCATGGATAATTTGCCCACGTCCGAAGTCTAGCGAGCGGTGCTCAGGTCCACCGTTGGGTTGTGTCGGCGTTATGTGTAGGACATTTCTGATAGATCACGCCTGTACCGCCGCTGCGAGACACCGCGGTCAACGCAGCTAGCCCGGTTGCTCCACCAAACTGGCGGGACCCAGCGGCTGGGCGTTTCATATCGAAAGGAGTCCGTCCGCTGTCGATCAGCACGCTGTTTGCTAGCGAGGCTCGCCAATCACCGGAATGAGCGGGTCGTGACTGGCATCCTCTCCCGTATCGCTCCGGGTGAAGAAAAACCGGACATGCACATTAGTGTAGTAATAATCCGTGCCCGCACGGGAGGTCAGCGTGAGCGTCTTGCCATCAGCTGACGTGGATGGCGTGATTACGTCGCTGAGGTTGATGACCTGTCCCTCGGAGTCGAGAAAGACGGCGGGGACTCGGTCTCGGAACACCCAACGATCCGATTGCAACTCAACCGGTTTTGCTGAGGCGGGCGGAAGATCCCCCATCGAGGTGTTGCTGTCATCCTCGCCGCCGGGAATACCACCGATGGGCCGAATGTCCGCGTCGACGATCGTGAACGTGGGAAGCGTGCTCATGTTGAATCTCCTGCCTGGTGAGCCTGCGGTTCGCAGAGTAAACGGTAAGAATCGGCGCAGGCAGATTGGCAGCGCCGGGTAATCGCGCCAGCAACGCCCGGGTGATACCGCACCCAGGCCTTGAGGCCTGGCCAGATGCTGAGCGCCTGATCGGGGTCGTTTGCCGCAACTGCCGCGTGCAGGCGCAACATCGGCGAGGCGTTTTCCGACAGGTCGGTCAGCGCCAACATAGGGCAACCGGCGCGAGGGTCTGTGGTTTCGAAGGCATAGAGCTGCGCCTCGAAACGCAACTCATCGTCGGTGTCGGCGAGCAGTGGCTCGTTCAGCAAGGCTAGCAATTCGGCGTTCGCACGACGGGCGGCCTCGAAATCGGAGCGCCGAAGTGCGATCTCCGAGCCGAGCAAATGGGATCTCGCCAGTCCTTTTCGAGCAAAGTCGGTCTCCGCAGTCTGATCAAGCAAGTTGGACGCAATCTCGAACAGGCCGCTGTTCAGCTCATCCGCCGCACCGATCTCGCCGTGAATGAGCGCCCGCTTGACTCCGAGGTGTGCCAGCGCGAGTTCCTCACGCAGCACCTGCCGATTGGTCGGGTCTAGTACCCGCAGAATCGTCACCAGAGCCGCCGCCTCGGCCATTGCCTCGGTGGCGCGCGACAGCTGGCCGGAATCCAGCGCTGCCGTCGCGAACAGTCTCAACTGTGTGACTAGCTGTAGCTGGATAGTCGCATCGGCCTCAGCCATTGCCAGCCGCTCTCGCTGCCAGGATAAGGCGTTCTCTTGCGCCTGCATTGCCGGCGCAAAGTGCCCTACACGCATTCGCGCCAGTGCCTCGCGTGACGCGGCGTTGATGAGGCCATCGAGCGCATCGGCTCGTTGAGCGGGCGCACGTTCATAGAGAGACTGATACGCCGAGATCAGGCCGTCGAAGTACGGCAGGGTCGCCTCATGCCCCTCCTTCGCCATCATGACGGTCACCAGATTGTCCTGCGCGTAGATCTGCTCCGTGAGCCACTTCGCGTTATCCGGTTCCAGCCTGACCAGACGCTGCGCTTCCGCTGCGTATCGCTGCATCCACCGTTTGGCACTGACGTAGTCTTGGGCGAGGTAGTCCGCGTAACCCACGTAGAAGGCGCTTTGCGACACGTTGAATATCGCCTCGGTGTTCGTCGGGTGCCGCGCCGCGATGGCCTCGTCGAGCGTCAGTGCAGCCCGAAATACCGGGGCGGCCTCATCCAGCTTTCCCTGCTTGATCCGGGTATCCCCGATCTGACGCAGTGCGCGCGCTCGGTTAGCGAGCTCCGCATCGCTGAGCGTTGCTGGATCAACCTGACCGAAATACTGCATTGCCTGGGCGCCAACGGCGTCAAGAATGTCCAGCTTTCCGAGTGGTTCGAGTTTTTCTCGAAGGTCGCCAAGCATGAACTGAATCAAGCCTTCCGCCTGCTGCCGGCGAGCCTCTGCAACACCGCGCTGCGCCTCAGCCTCGCTCCTGGCAAGCATCGCGACCGCCGCCAACCCCACGGTCGCCGCCGCGATGGTCGATGCCACGCCACTGAGGACGGCAAGGCGTCGGTTGCGCGCAGCCAACTCGCGCTGCTTCAGCTCGTTAAAACCGACGCCCAGTATTCCGGCGATCAACTTCAACGTGGCGTCGGTTTTTCCGTCCTTGCCCGGCCGGAGATCAGCCGCGATCGGTTCGACCGGCTCGCCGGTGATCTGTCCTTCACCGTCAACCTGGTACCGGACCGCCTCGGGAAAGCATTCGCGCTCCGGATCGCCGGGTTCGCCATCAACGATCAGGCAGTACACGCGATCTGACCGCCCCAGCATCTTGTAGCGCCTGACTTCCTCATTCACCCAATGCGACCCCGCAGCCTGCGGTGAGCAGACCACGATCAGGCAGGCGGAATCGCTCAGCGCACGTTCGATCTCTGCGCCTAGCTCATGCGACGACGCGAGTTCATCGCGATCACGAAAGATGGGAAAAAGCTTGCTGGGGATGGGCCCGATGGCCGAAGCAGAACCTCGCAGCTTGCGCGGAACGCGATACGCCTCCAGCGACTTGTGCAGCCAGACTCCCCAAGCCTCGTCGCCATGGCTATAGCTGATAA
The DNA here is from genome assembly GCF_964229365.1 of Abyssibacter sp. NCBI lineage: Bacteria > Pseudomonadati > Pseudomonadota > Gammaproteobacteria > Chromatiales > Oceanococcaceae > Abyssibacter > Abyssibacter sp. Next base: position 10,837 of record NZ_CAXRDQ010000057.1, read on the forward strand.
ACGCCCGATAGCGCATCTGCCTGCAACCTCCCTATTGCCCTGCACTCCCGCTCACGCGAAGGCTTCCGTGAGCGCTACCCGCTGACTAGTAGACTCTTTAGACGCCGGCGCAAATGTGACAATTCCCCGAACTCGCCGCTGTGTTCTGCGCGATATTCCCTTCCGAGAGATACGCTATCGTAATTCGGTGGGACAGGGAGCACACAATGAATGGACTCAGCGTAGGTTACGTTTCGGGGCTTATGCTCGTGTTGTGCTTGGGGCCCGCGCTCGCGGAGGAGCCGACGAGCGCCACGGCCGTCACCGATTGCGCGGCGCGTAACGCACCGGAATCCACCATCGGTCACTACGCCCGGTTCAATACGACCGATGGCAGCGGCGGTTCTCGCGAGTTGCTCACGCGCCTCTACGCCATGCGTGAGGACGAGGCGCTGAATCTGAACCTGCGGATCGTCGAGCCCTTGAACCACGCTGGCACCACGTACCTGATTCGTGAAAAGCCCGATCAGGACGACATGCGTGTTGACATCCCCGCGCTCCGGAAAGTGCGCCGCGTCACTGGCAACATGGCCGCTACCGATCTTTGGGGCACAAGCTTCTCCTACCTCGACATCAAACTCCTGTTCGGTGCCTTCATTGATGGCGAGCGAGAGCTTGGTCCGGACGAAACGATCAGCGGGCGGCCGACCGTCAAGCTGCTGATCCGACCCAGCGACACCGAGGGTGCGCCGTTCGAGCGATTGGCGGCTGTGATCGACAAGGAGACCTGCGTAATACTCGCAATCGACTTTCTGGACGTCGAATCACAGCCGGTCAAGCGACTAACGGCAAGCCTCGACTCGATTCAATCATTTGACGAACGCATGTTGGCGACGCGCTATCGCATGGACGACCTGCTCAGTGGCGTGACCACCGATGTGGAGCTCTCCAAACTGGAGTTCGACGAGGATCTGGGGCGTGCCGTGTTCAACACACGCGGTTTCGCTGACGCCCGCTAGACAGCCTGGCCACCCCATGTTCAAGCGGATGTACCGACGTCGCGCTCCGCTACTGGCATTGGCGCTCACTGCGCTGTCACTCACGGCGCTGGTACGCCCTGACGGCTCGTTCCGGTTGCAGATCGACTCGTCTCCATCTGCCATTGGTGCGGCGGAGTCCCAAGCAGACTTCAGTGTCTTCGCGGGTATTACTTTTGATGGCTCGGTCCGAGCCATCGATATCGCGGAGATCGCTCAGCTGGAAGCCCGGCTTTTGCGTATGCATGGCGTGCTATCAGCAGAGTCCATCGCCACTACCCAGACCCCGCAAAGTGTCGATGACGATATCGAAGTCAAGTCGCTTTATCACCGACAACTCGATTCACCCGAACGCGCCGAAGCGCTATGGCAGGCCGCACAAGACGACCCGCTGAACAGAGGGAGGCTGTTGTCTGCGGATAATCGCACGATCGCCCTGGTGGTCGACGCGCGGGGCGACACGCCCCTGGCCCGGCAGGCCATCGCCACAACATTGCGCCAGGTCATCGTCGACGCGTTCGCACATCGCACCGACGTTGGCGTCAACATGACAAGCGCTCCGCTGATCAGTGCATCAATTGGCGGGCTGCTGATCCGCCAATTGGGCATTGTGCTGCCCGTGGCGATGATTGGGTTCGCGATGCTCATCTGGCTTTCGTTTCGCTCGTGGCCACTGATTCTGGTAAGCCTCGTGGCCGTCGCTGCTGCAAATCTATGGACGCTAGCGGCGCTGGTGATGTTTGGCTGGTCGCTGAATCTGGTGACCATCATCATCCCGCCATTGGTCATGGCGCTCTGCGTCGCCAACGTGACGCACGTGCTAGCGGCCTGTTCGGACAACGGACAGATCGAAGACAGCCTGCGCGAGCTGCGTCTTCCCATGCTGTTGACGATCATCACGACAACCATCGGCCTGCTTGCATTGGCCGTGACCGACCTCGTGTCCATTCAACAGTTCGCGATACTTGGTGCAATCGGTGCCATGGCATCGGGATTTGCCGCATGGACGTTCGTCCCCGCGGCGATCCGCCTGTTTCAGATACAGCCGACCATGTGGCCCCCCATGGAGTCCAGGCTTGTTGCAGGCGCAAATCGTGTCGCCGCGTTTGTCATCGCACATGACAAGACGGTGGTGAGAACGGGTGTTGTCGCGTTGGTGGTGCTGACCATCGGCGCCCTGCTGGTCGAGCCCGGCGCGCGCTACATTCGGGACCTGCCTCGCACGCACCCGGAGCGACAAGCCTATGAGTCAATTTCGGCACTGTTCGGTGGCGCCAACACGTTCCAGATCGATATCGAAGGCGCCGGTCAGGATGCGATTCTGCTCCCGGAGATCCTAAGCGCTGTCGATCGTCTGCAAACCTGGCTAGAGGCGCGCCCGGACGTCGGCTCGGCAATCTCATTGCCGGACTATGTCAAGAGCATTCACCAGGCTCTGCAATCCGGCGAACCCGCTCAGTGGAAGATCCCCGACGACTCCTCACTGATCAAGCAAATGATGATCATCGCGGCTCCGCGAGACATCTATCAGTACACGGATCTCAACTTTTCGCGGCTCCACATCCGGATCAACACACCAGTTGTGGAGACGCAGGCCCTACGACAGCTTTTCAATGAAATCGAACATGAGTTGGCCTCCTTCCCGCCAGGGTTGAATCCGACACTCAGCGGAAACGCAGTCCAGCTCACCTCGACGATTGAATCACTCACCGGCGGGCAAATTCGGTCACTCTCACTGGCGGCCGTTGCGATCTTCATCGTGCTAGCGCTCTTGTTCACATCAGTGAAAGTGGCGCTGATGGCCATGCTGCCAAACCTCCTTCCCGTGATCGCCTACTTTGCCCTGCTCGGCTTTACTGGCACGCCGTTGGGGCCGACCACTGCGCTGGTCGCTTGCATCGTACTGGGCATCGCCGTCGATGACACTTTGCATCTGTTGGTTCGCTTCAACCAACGTGCACGTGCCTGTGGAAACGAGCGCCAGGCATCGCGTGAGTCGATTGCCCAGGTAATTCGACCCATCACGCTGACAACTGCAGCCGTTTCGCTCGGCTTTCTGACGATGCTGTCGAGCCCGTTTCACAGCCAGGCCGTATTCGGGCTACTGTCCGCGGTCACCTTGGTCCTGGCCTGGGCCTCGGACTTGCTGCTGGCACCCGCAGTCTCCGCGCGCGCGTCGATCGTCACCCTTTGGGATGTCATGCGGATCGACCTCGGCGCCAACCCGCAGCAAACCATTCCGTTCATGCAAGGCATGAGCAACCGGCAGGCACGACTATTGGCGCTAGCGGGTGAATTCAGAACGCTCAAGGCCGGACAAATGCTGACTTACAAGGGTGAGGAACGGCGGGAGTTGTACGTCATTATTGATGGCGAATTCGACGCTTGGCTAATCCGCCGGGCCGGCGAACGCGTCGACCTGGCCCGCCTCACTCGCGGCGCCTGCATCGGCGAAAGCGGCCTGTTCATGCAGCGGCGGACAGCGAATGTATCCGCCAGAACCGACAGCCGCGTGCTGGTCATCAAGCTGGACGCCCTGGAGCGGCTCCGCCGTCGCCACTCGAAGGTCAGCGCCTTGGCCTATCGCAATCTCAACCTGATTCAGGCGGAGCGTATGGCGCGAACCACCGATCGGGTATACGACGGATCATGACCGTATTGGTGCGCGGTTTCGGCGAAACTGCCGGTGTAGAATCTCGTTCTCGCCGTGTGGGAGTCCGCCAATCGAATTGTCATCAGAGGTTCAGCAGCTCCTGCTGCAGGCGGGCCACCGTCGACGATACTGCGCCGGCGATACGATCGTGTCGGAGACGTCCGATTCACGCAGCCTGTTCTGGCTGGCCAATGGACAGGCCGCCATCCGGCTTAGCAACTGGCGTGGTCACGAAGTGATCCTCGGCTATGTCGACACCGGAGGGTTCTTCGGCGAGATGGGCCTGTTCCCGAACGACGCATCACGCTTCGCGACCGTGGTTGCCACCCGTGAATGCCTCGCCTTGGAAATCGGCTACGACCGGTTTCGGCGGATTGCCAACGCAAACGACAGCTTGTGGCTCGCCCTGATCGCACAAGTGTCGTACCGGCTGCGAGACGCCAATCGGCGTCTCGTGGATACCGGCCTGCTGCGCGTGCAAGAACGGTTGCTCGCAATCCTTCACCAACTCGCAGCCACGAATCCGGTCGAGCGCGCAGCCGACGGCCCTATGCTCAAGATCACCCGCCAGGAACTCGGCCACCTGGTGGGTTGCACGCGAGAAGTGGCTGGACGAACGCTGAAACAGCTGGAAGAAAACGGTGCGGTCCGCTTGGATGGACACTCAATCATCGTCCTAGACCGTCAGGACCCTTGACCACGGCTCCGCTCGCAATTTGATGGAAGCACCAGACAGCCTGGTGATCGGAGTAACCGGTCACCTGAACCTTGATGCCGCAGCACGCGACACAACCGCTGAAGCAGTCACCGAACAATTGCGTGGCGATGCCGGCTTCATGGCAGCGCCGGCCGTTCGAATCGTCGCCGGCCTGGCGCCAGGCGCCGATTTGCTTGTGATCTCGACCATCTCACGACTCTGCTCCATGCTCGGCAAGCGCTGTCACCTCCACGTGCTGATGACGACAGATGTCGACAACATGCTCCAGGCTTGGCGTCAACGGACCGCCGAGCTGAACGACCCGCCGTCACCGGCGGCGCAAAAGCAGGTCTCAATGCAGATTGCATACTGGCTGCAGCAGGCAGCCACGGTCGAACACGTTCACCGGCGCACGGATACCAACTACACCAGCCATGAGTGCCTGGCGGCCCGGCTTGCCCTGGAACCGGATCTGCTGGTTGCCATCATCCGGCCCAGCCATCCGGGTCAACGTGGCGGGGCACAATCCGTGCTCGCATGGCGCAATCACCCGGACCGGATTCCACCATCGCTGAGCGGCGTTTCATCACGCCTCAAGAGCGGCGCTCGCAGCCTGGCCATCGACCCGGATGACGGGAGCTCGACCCTGATTGAGCATTCAGCCGGCAGCTGAACCCCCGCCCGCAGCGCGGCCAGAGCGCCTTCACGACCACGCGCTACGAGGTCGCTGCTATGCTTCCGATGCACAGCGCGGGGCGGCCAGCAGATCGGGGAACTGCCGAACCGCAGCTCGGGAAGAAGGCGCACTGCCGCCGGCACAGGGATGCGATCGCAAATGGCGAGTTCGGACTTAATCCGTGAGATTCGTCGTGCTTTGGCGCGAGGGAATGCGCTCACGGCTCATGATCTGGCGACACGAGCGCTGGAAACCGATGACAGCGTTGGCCTGCGTTACTGGTATCTACTGAGCCTCGCGGCAGCCGGGAGTGTTCGCAGAGCGCTGACACAGTTTGAAGCACTGGCACCAGCGCCGGCAGAGCGAAACGAGGACTGGCTGGCGCTGCCAGCACGACTGCACAAGGATCTCGCATTTCGAGACGTTGATCCCACCTTCAACCTATCTCGTGCGGCCAAGCTCTATGCCGACGCCTTCGCCCGGACGGGCGGTGCTTTCTCGGGCATTAACGCGGCGACGACCTCGCTCTTGTCCGGTCGAGTCACCACCGCGCGGCAGTATGCGCGGGCAGTACTCGCGCTTCCCAGCGCCCCTCAGTCCGGCGATCTTGACCGCTACTACACGCTGGCGACCACAGCCGAAGCCGCACTGATTCTCGGTGATCTCGAAACCGCTAAAACGGCACTGAACACCGCCAATACGCTGATCCGTGACCAGCTGGCAACACGGGCAAGAACGCGTCAGCAACTACAACGCATTGTTGAATACTCCGGCCTTGATGAGCGTTGTTTACGCCTGCTAGAGCTTCCGGATGTCTATCGGCTAAAACTGGATCGACCCACTCCCGACAGAGGCGAACACTTGGAGGCGTTCCGCCTGCAGGACGCCCCAGTGACCACGTCCGCCCCACGAACGCCACGCGGCTGGTCAACACTCAGCGTCATCGCTGACTTGGGCGCAAAGATCCATATGGTGATTCCCGGCGAGGTGGACCGATACCTTGCGACGGCCATGGCTGTTGCCCCCAAAGGGGTGTCCCCAGAACAGATCATCGACGCCTGCGAGCAGATCACACCGATTTCCGGTTTTCTCCCAGAGGAAGATCGTTGGCTGACCGAATGCAGCGATCGGCTTTGCGCCGGTTTGGCAGCGCTGAACGGTCAACGCCTGGGGCAGCCCGTGCGCCGACTCTTCGCGACACAATCCGGCCACTGGCTGACCGAGAACCCCGAGACCAGCCATGCTCCGGCTGGACCGGACCATCGAGCGCAGGTCGGCCTCGTGTTCACCGACTTTGTAGGCTTCAGCACATTCTCGGAAATCGAAACCGTTACGTACTGGACCGACGTGGTGCCCAAGCTGGCCGCGGCACTCAAAACGAGCAACGCCAACATCCTCCTTCAGCAAACCTGGGGCGATGCGCTGCATATCGTCACCGATGACGCGGACAGCGCGTCGCGTGTGGCCCTGCTCCTGATCGACGAGGTCCAGACCTTACGCGGACAATGCCACGGCAAGCTGCGGGATCTGGAAATACGGGTGGGGGTCCACTTCGCCCCCGCTCATCACGGTTTCGATGCCATTGCCGAGGCCTCCACGTATTTTGGCAGTCAGCTGTCATTCGCAGCCCGAGTCGAGCCGGTGACCCCGCCAGGCATGGCCTATGTCACTGAGCACTGCGCAGCTGAACTGGCACTGAGCTCAGCGGCGGCCGGCCGACTTGAATACGCGGGTGAAATAGCGCTTTCGAAGCAATACGGCCGCTTCCGCCTCTACGCGCTCAACTGAACTGGCGGCAGTCGTCGAGATCAACAACGGTCCGCCCAACCTCGTTGCCCGCCTTCCGCCCGTTCGCACGCCGTCCCGACTCAGGTCACAATCCGCATGACCCACACCAGACAGGACGCCACTCTTGGAACCGAAATACTCCGAGCACCCCGCCATGTTCAAGAACAACCCGCTGGGCTTCATGCTGGCCGTGCTGCTAGTGCCGCTGGCGATCGGTGTCCTCATCCTGCTCTGGTGGTATCTGAAATGTAAGTCCACGAAGCTGGAGTTCGTGGGCAATGACATCGTGCTGGAAAAGGGTCTGCTCAGTAAGGACCGCACCGAGCTAAATGCGGAGACCGTACGGACGGTGAATGTGTACCAGTCGTTGTTTGACCGGATGTTCGGCGTGGGTCGCATTTCGATCTACACCGCCGGTGATGTCCCAGAAGTGGAGGTCTCCGGCATTCCGCGTCCGCATGATTTCCGTGATCTGATCAAGCAGCAGCAGGCAGATTGATCATGGTGGGCGACATGGAACAACAGGATCGCCGCGAGGCACGGCTGGTGGTCATCGCGCTCGGCGTGTTGGTGCTGGTCGGCCTGATTGCCGCGGTGATCGCCCTGCCCGCGCTGGCGGATTTTCATTCCACGCAACTGGCACCGGGTCTGGGCCTCAAGGGCGCGGCCATCGCGTCCTTTGTCGTCACGTTCGTCACCTTTGTGATTTTTGCGGTGGCGGCCGGTGACGGTCTGATCGGCGAATTACAATTCATGCTGCTCGGTTTCTTCGCGTTCTTTCTGATTCTCTGGCTGCTGATTGCCTGGATACTCTGACGCCATGACCATTGACGTCCGTCGCGTCGACTACCGCGACCCTGATCAGGCCCGCTTGCTCGGCGAATTGCTGTCCGCCTATGCCGCCGACTCCATGGGGCGTGGGCGCGCCCTCACCGCGGAGGAACAGAGGCGGCTCGGACCGGCGCTGGCACAACGTCCGCACGCGTTCTCGCTGATCGCGTATTGCGATGGGGTACCTGCTGGCCTGGCGAATTGCCTGGAATCGTTTTCGACCTTCGCCTGTCAACCCATCGTCAACATCCATGATCTCGCGGTGTTGTCCGATTTTCGTGGTCGCGGTATCAGCCAGGCGCTGCTCGGCGCGATTGAAGCCATCGCCGCCGACATGAACTGCTGCAAAATCACGCTGGAAGTGCTGAGCAACAATCATCCGGCCAAGGCCGCCTACGAGAAATACGGATTCATGGGCTACACGCTCGATCCCGAATCCGGCCACGCGTTGTTCTGGGAAAAACCGCTCGCGGCGTCCTGAGCTTGGCCGGGGCGCTTGCCGGGTCAGGATGCAAAGAAGTCCAGCAGCAATCGGGCCAGGCGCTCCGGTTGTTCCAGCGGAATCCAGTGCCCTCCGGCCAAGCCCTGATACTCCCAGTGACCGTCAACCCAGCGTTCGGATCGCTTCATCTGCGACTCGACCAGAAAGCGATCACCATCGCTGAAGATCCCCAGCGTGTCGCAATCCACCGCCGGGTGAGAGCGCAGCAGGACATCAACAAGCGACGCCCGATAGATACTCAGCGCGGCGGTAAGACGGCCCGGCTCACGCATGCGCTCCACAACCTCGTCCATCTCCGGGTGCGAAGCGAACACGCGAGCCAGGCTGAACCGGCCGCTCCCCTGCAGCAGACGTTCTGACAGGCCAACCAGCTGAAAGAACAGGATGTACCAGCCCATGATCTTTTGCCGGAACTCGGCTCGGGCATACGCGGTGGGGTGTCCCACCGAAATCGGGACCAGCCGTGATACTCGCTCCGGATGGTAGGCGGCGAGAAACCACCCCACCGCAGCGCCCCAGTCGTGGCCGACAACGTGGGCTCGATCAATTCGCAGATGTTGCAGCAGCGCGGCGTGGTCGCTGGCGATGTCACGCGCTCGATAGTCCCGGGTCCGCAAGCCCAGCGCTGACTCGCCGCAACCCAGCGTGTCCGGCGCCACGCAGCGATACCCGGCCGTGTGCAGCGGTGCGATCACCTCGCGCCACATCTGTGCGGAATCCGGAAATCCATGCAGCAACAGGACCGTCGCCTTGTCGGTCGCCTGTGGATCGGTATCAAGAAAAGACAGCCCGAATCCTCGATGTTCGAAGCTGCGGCGTGTCAGCGTGGGTGGCTGCATCTGAAGTCTCCCGAATCAGCGACGCATTGAACACGACTTTCATACCTCACGCTGCCCCTGGGCACCAGCGCCCTTAGAATTGCGTACCGCCGACATACTTGCTAACTCAATCACCTCGCATATACTTGCATGATCAACCACTATTAAAGAGTTGGCCATGTCCGCTGAAACCGCGAGCGGTTTGCTTATGCACTTGGTTCGAAATCAGTCCCGTGTAACCAAGCGGCTGGACCAGTACCTAAGCGCCCAGGGCATTAGCCTGTCGGAGTATCAGGTGCTGGACGCCCTGGCCGCTGCGCCAGGGCAGCAGTTGCGTCGCATTGATCTCGCCGAGACAGTCGGCCTCAGCGCTTCCGGCGTGACCCGATTGCTAAACCCGATGGAAAAGATCGGCCTGGTCCGCAAGGAACTAAGCCCACGGGATGCGCGGGTCAGTCTGGTCGCGCTGACCGAAGCCGGATCACGTACGCTCCACGACTCGCAATCACGGGTCGCGCAATGTGCGGATCTGGTGTTTCAGTCGCTGGACACCCAGCAACGCGGCCAGTTGGCCAAACTCATCACACACCTGCGCTGAGAAGACGACATGCAACCAAGAATGAGCATGGTCACCCTGGGCGTCAGCGACCTCGCGCGCTCCATCGCGTTCTATGGACAAGGCCTGGGCTTTCCGAGAATGGAATCGCCACCCGAGGTGGCCTTCTTTACGCTCAACGGCACCTGGCTTGGATTATTTGGTCGTGAATCCCTGGCCGACGATGCCCAGGTCCCCAGCGGGGGTTCGGGGTTTCCAGGCTTTTCGATTTCGCACAATGTGCCATCCGTAGCCGAGGTGGACGCAGTGTTCGGGCAGGCGCTTGCTGCCGGCGCGACGCCCACCAAGCACCCGCAAACCGTGTTCTGGGGCGGCTACTGCGGTTACTTCAAGGACCCGGACGGTTTTTTATGGGAGATCGCCCACAACCCGATGGTCTGGGTCGGCCCCGAAGACTCGCAATGACCCCCGTGCCAGCAGACAGTCGCTACGTCCCGTCTACGCAGATCCGGATCGGGATTGTCGCGACATTCACGCTGCAGTTCCTGCTGGTGTACCACCTGAATGTGACCTGGAGTGATGCGCCCAGCCGCTGGCTGGTCGCGAGCTACACGGTAGTCACGGCAATGCCGATCTGGCTGGCCATCACGGTATCCGATGCGCGTCGATGGGCAGCCTGGGTCGTGGCCCTGATAACCACGTCGCTATTGGCGGCACTGGGCTGGTTTGCCGGAGGACGCTGCGCCCCTGCGCTGGACGTGGAGTGCGGCCCGGTGCTCGCGCCCTATGTGCTGCTACTTTCGCCGGCGCTGCTGGTCGCGGGCGTGTTCGTCCGCAGCGCGTTGGTCTGCGGGTCGGGGTGGCGAAGCTGGCCCGACTATCACGTGCTTTATCGCGAGGCTTGGCAAGTCGGTCTTGCCCTGGTCCACGCGGCTCTGGTCACGGGTTTGGCCTGGCTGTTGCTCGCAATCAGCGGCCAGCTGTTCCACCTGCTCGGAATCGACGTAGTGCGCGCTCTGCTGGGCGACGAACGCTTCGTCTACGGCTTTACCGGGTTTGCGTTGGGCATGGGCGTCGCGGTCTGGCTGTCCCTGGTCCGCGCGGTGGAATCCGTGCGTCAGATCATCCTCGGCATGGCGCATTTGCTGATGCCGCTCGCCTCGGTCATCGTCATTGGTTTCACGCTCGCGGTGCTGATCACCGGCCCTGCCAATCTGTTCGAAGCCTATGAAGCAAGCTGGTGGATGCTTGGCATCGCAACGGTTGTCATCGTGCTTTACAACGGCGTATTTCAGGATGGCCAGACTGCGCCCCTCTCGCGCGGCTGGTCGCAGGTGGAGTTCTGGATTCGCCACGGCGCGGTCAGCGCGTTGGTGCCGATCCTGGGACTGGTCGCCTACGGTCTGGGTTCGCGGGTGCTGGCCTACGGCTGGACGGTTCCCCGGGTGTACGGCGCGGTGTTCGCGCTGTTCGTCGCGCTATACGTCATCGGTTATCTGACCGCGCTGCTCTGCCGTCGCATTCAGGCGGGCGTGCAACTCACCAACCGACTGCTGGCCGTTGGATTTGTGGTGATCGTGGTCGTCCTGCTATCCCCGCTGATGACCCCCTCCGGCATTGCCGCGAATAGCCAGCTCTCGCGACTGGAGTCCGGCGCCACCCAGCTGGATGATGTCGACTTTCACTACTTGCGGCACCGATCGGGCATGGCCGGCTACCGAGCCTGGGAATCCCTGGGAAACGACCCACGCGTTCGCCAGAACGAAGCACTACTCGCCCGATGGCAACATCCGACGCGCCGCCCGTTGCAAACGGGTGCGGCTTCGGACCACGAACTTGCGTCGCTTTACTCGACCTGGGTCGGCGAGGTTCAGCCGCCACAAGGCTTGTTGGAATCACAGGTTTTCCGTCAGGCAGCGGCGCGCTGCGTCGAGCAAAACTGCTGGTTACGCCCGGCGACGATTCCATCCTCGCCGCCGACCGAAATCTGGATTCTGCTGAGACACGAAGATGCTAACGAGTCCGAGCGAGCGTTGGTCAGAGGCGAGATCTTTCAGCGCGCGCTCGCGCATAGCCGAACCTGGCAGCGCGCTGGCCACGTCAGTTCAACGGGGCCGATACCGTATGACGCGCTGCTAACCGCTGTTGAGCACCCAGCTGCCACGACGGTCCCGAAGAATTGGCCAGATCTGATGCTTGGAGGTCTGCGGCTGGAGACCGAGCCGTACCGGCCACCCAGCGGCAGGGGCGGCGATCACGATCCAGCCGCGTCAACGCCTGCCGCGGACCCTCAGCGGTAACCAAACGCCCTCGCCTGCTCCATCACGTCGCCAACAAAACCGGGCAAGTCATCCCGCCACGGCAAGGGCCCATCCAACATCTGCGGCTTGGATTGCTGCGGCCTGAAGACCGGGTTTTCCAGAAATTTGGGGTCGGAGCCGTAGGGTGCAGATGGCGGACCGAGGCGGGCGAAGATCGAGCGCTCAGGATGCAGCATGGCCTCGATGGCCTCGGCATCAGCGCGCATGCCCGCCCAGGTGGCGATCTCGGCCAGATAGCGCTCCGGGTCGGCCAGCACGTCTTCCCCACGTACGCGCATCACCTGTTCGCTCGGCACGTCGTCCAGCGCCCGCAGGATGTTCTGATGAATCTGCAGCCACGCCAGTTGCGGGTCGAAGGTCGGGGGCGTTGTCGAAAAATCCTTCAGATCGTTGGCGACGGTGTCCTCGCGGTGACCGATCATGTTCACCAGCGAACTGCACTGCCCACGCGGATGCCGGACCAGGTGCAGAAACTTCGCGTGAGGCGCCGTCTCGCGTAACCGACGTAGAAACAACGGCCGCCACACCGTGGCGATGCTCTTCTCCACCAGAACCTGCGGCGCCACCTTGCGCGCGATGGTGCGAAACATCTCGCCCGTGCCCATGTGGCGGCGCTGTGCCAGCCAAGCCTTGGCCTGATCCACGGTGGCATCGGTCTGATCGCCGAAATAAAGCTGCGCCACAGACCGCAGCAAGCCATCCTGCAGATTGCCGGGCGTGAGTGCGAAGAACTTGAGCACCTGATCCATCTCATCGGCCATGAACAGCTGCAGTTCCGGCAGGCCGGCCGATTGCGGATGGGCACCCAGCATGGCCGAGATCAGCGACGAGAAGGATCGCGGTGGCGACAACACCACCAGTGGCGCCGGGTAGTCGGTGAGATCAGGCATGCTCGGACCCCGGCGGGTTCGCACCGCGCCAGATCTCGCAGCCGCCGCGTGGGTTGTGAACATACTCCCACTTGCCGTTGCGCTTGATCGCCCGGTCCGGCGCCAGCACGTTCGAGGTGGCGATGAAGACACCATAAGGCGTCGACAGAATCTGGCGAATGCCCCAGTTGCATTCGTTATCGAACCCGTTGCGGGTCATGCAGTCCCAGTGAATGCCATCCGCTGTGGACCACACATCACAGCCACCCATGTTGTTGACGAACCAGTCCACGCCCATCTTGGCGATGCGCCGTTGTCCCTCTTCGCCCCATTTGTGAATCGGGCAGTACGGCAGTAGCTGCGCCCAGCTGAAGGTGCCGACATAGAGGCGGCCGGCGTGCACACCCATGCGCCACACATAGCCGTTGAAAAACTTGTTGAAACCTGGCCGGAAGCCGGACAGCGGATACCGCGCGCCCTGCGGCGTGATCCTCGATTCTCCGACGATCAGCTCCCAGGAATCATCCGGATGAATGCGGATGACCTCGGCCGCCGCAGGCCCCACGTTCAGCTTGCGGTGATAGCCGCCGTTGACGATGCCGGAACCGACATAAAGTGCGCCCTTGAACTCGCAAAGACTCACTGCGACCTCATTCAGCGGTCCACGACCGGCGCCATGCGAGATGACACGCTTCCAGTCATAAGGCGGATCACCGCGGGCGCTGGTCTTCCAGATCTCAAAGCCATTGCGGGCGTTTACCGTGCCGGCGTAGAGATGGTTGTTGAACGCCGCCATCTCGAACACGGTGAGGTTTGCCGGATCGCCAAAGCCCTGGCTCGACACCGCGCGCCAACCCGTGCGCGGGTCCTCGGTCTCGAAGATAGCGGGCCGGCCACCGACGCACTCCTGGGACTGCCGATCGCCGGTTGTTGAGCCGGTCGGTGAGGTGTAGAGCCGACCGTTGAAGACCTGCATGGTGCGGAACGAGCGGACCTGATCGCCCCAGTTCGGACCGGGCAGTTCTTCGAAATGAATGCCGTCTTCGGTGCGCATGACGGTCGGCCGAGGCGCCTTGCGCGGCGCCCAGGTGGCGATGTAGAGCACAGGCTCGTCGTCGCTCGTGCCCTGAAACACGGCCATGCCGCGGTAACCGATAAACCGCGGCACATCGCTGCCGTCGTCCCCTTTCACCCAGGGGGCACGGTAGGCGCAAATCCAGCCCTCGTCCGAGGCCGGATCATAGGACCAGATTTCGGCCCGGCGATCGAGATCGTAGATGTCCTTGGGTGGCGTCACCGGCCAGGGATCCAACGGCGGCAACGGATCGTTGTGGGCGAGCATCTGGAACGTCGCCCGCGTCGTGCCAACGTACAGCCTGCCCTTGAACCAGGCCATGCTGTGCGGATAGTTGTTGTAGCCATCGCCGAAGCCGTTCTCGGAGACGAGCTTGAAGTGCTCGCCGCCCAGGGCATGGGGCTCCGGCTCGTCCAGAGACAATGCCTCGGCCCCCGGCGGCCATACCGGCGTCGGGATGATCAGGTCGGGATCGACGTCAGCGTCGGCGTCGACTTTGTTTCTGGCTAGGGAATCCAACTCCAGACCTCGATCATGAAGAAGCGGGCCAAGCCACGGGTGAAGGCCAGTCCTGCTGGTTGCGTGTCGCCTTCGACCTTCGCGTGTCCGGTCATTTCAGGCCGGAGCCGACCGTCGGCATTCTCGATTTCCATCTGCACGCGCACGACGCGACCGTATTCGCTGACTTCCGCGTTGGGTGCGATGCCGGCCACCGTGCCAACAAAGCTCACGCCAGGATACGCCCAGGCCTTGGCGGACGCCGGCGCGCCAACCTCGACGTCGCCGATATCGTTCTGGGGGATTTTGATCTCCGCCAGAACCTTTCCGGTTTCCTCGACGCTGAGCAGCAGGTCGCCACGAGCCAGATAGGCACCCTGGGCAAAGCGTAGATCTTCCGAGACGACACGACCGGCGCGAGGCGCCTTGATGTCGGTGTACTCGAGCTGTTGCCGCGCGTAGGCCAGTGTCGCCTCCTCGGCAGATATCGATGCCTTGAGCGCCGTGATTTCCTCATCGGACGAGCCGGCCCGGACGACATCCAGCGAGTTCTTCGCCTCGGCAAGGCGTTCGCGGTCCAGATCCGCCTGCGCCTGCGCCTGATTCGCCACCTGACCGGTCGCCGCGCCGCGCTGGTAGGCGGAGTCCAACCGCTCCGCTTCCCGTTTGCTGGAATCGTATCGCCGCTGCGCCGTGATCACGCGTTGTTCTGCCAGCGCGATCTCCTCGGGCTCGGCGCCGCGCTCGGCCAAGGCCAGTTCAGCCTGGAGGCGGGCCAGGCGAGCTTCGCTGGTAGCCACCCGGGCGCGCTCCTCGTCGTCGGATAACCGCGCGAGCAATTGGCCCTGCTCCACCCGCTGCCCTTCCTGCACCAGCACCTCTCGCACCTCCCCGGCGATCAGCGCCCGAACGTCCGAACGCTCATTGGGCAGGATCTTGAAATCCCCGGTTGGCTCATAGGTGTACGGAATCAGCGCGAGCAGTAGCAGCACGGCGATACCGATACCCCACTTGATCACGGTGGTGCCGCGCTTCTTGCGACGTCTCGCGGCCAACTCCGGATTTCTCGCTTCCATTTCTTGCGCCAATTTATTGCG